>NZ_JBHVYK010000002.1:190608-206197 GCF_042880855.1 Streptomyces sp. NPDC058291 | reverse complement strand
GGTCCGGGGCGGGGGCCGGGCCGGAGGGCGGGTGCGGGTGCGGGTGCGCGCCGGAGTGCGAGGTCCGCTCCCGGCCCGGTCGCAGGTCCGGCCGCAGGTCCAGGTCCAGGTCCGGTCGCAGGTCTGGCCGCAGGCCCAGGTCCAGGTCCGGTCGCAGGTCCCGCCGCAGGCCCAGGTCCAGGTCCGGCCGCAGGTCCCGCCGCAGGCCCAAGTCCAGGTCCGGCTGCGGGTTCCGTGGTCGGTTCGCTCGCCGTTCCGGGTCCCCGGCCTGGGCGTCGGCGCGGAGGTCCCGGCAGAAGAACATGCCCTCGGCCGGGTCCCACAGGCGCTCCACGAGTGCCGCCGTGAGCCGTTGCGCGCGGGCGTGGCGGGCCGTGCCCGTCGCGCCCAGCTCGCGCGCGATGCGCGCGAGCGCGTGCTCGGAGGCGATGAGCAGCGCGTTGAACGAGGGATCCTCGACGGCGAACTCCCCGCCGCCGTCGGCGTACCCGCCGTCCCGGTACTCCGTCGCCAGCCGCACGTACCGGGCGTAGTCCAGGTCCGTCGGCCGGTCCTCGGCCGACCCGTGGTCGAGGTCGGCACGACGGAAGGAGCGGGCGGGGGCCGGAACGACGCGGGCGAGCGGGGCGTCCCAGCTCGGGGCGTTGTCCATGCCCTGCTCCCACGGATGGACGACGGACACCAGCCCCCCGCCGCCCAGGTCCCGTCGGTGCAGCAGATAGCGGTGCCAGGCGGCCAGGCGGGGATACACCCGGGCGAGGAAACCGCGGGCGCGCGAGAGCCCCGGGTCGGCGCGGTGCACCAGCCAGGCCGCCAGCGCGTGCACCGGTGGCTGCACGATGCCGGAGGTCTGTACGGTGCGCGGGGCGCCCGCAGCGCGCCCCGCGGTCGAGGAGCGCCAGAAGTCGGGGCTCGGGAAGTACGCGTCGAGCGGCACGGAGGGGTTGAAGACGATGTGCGGGACGCGTCCGTCGCCCCACTGGGCGTCCAGCAGCGTCTCCAGCTCCGTCTGCGCACGGTGCGGCGAGAGGTGCCGCAGACCGATGGCGATGAAGGCCGAGTCCCAGGACCACTGGTGCGGGTACAGACCGCGCGAGGGGACCGTGGAGGCGCCCGTCCAGTTGGCCTCCAGCACGGCAGCCGCTCTGAGGTGCAGTGTTTCAGGAGGCGACGCCTGGAGAGGCGGGGGTTGCCGGCGCGGGACTCCGGCGGGCGCCGGCTGGTGCGAGGCCGGCGAGTCGGCCGGGACCGGCGGAGCCGCCGGATCGTATGCGACGGCGACGACGAGGTCCGCCGCACGGGCGCTGAGCTGGGCGGTGCGATCCACTCGGGGCTCCCCGAAGACGACGAGGCCAACTGGTTCGGCAGTGGCTACCGTAGAGTTACGTCTATTTAACACGCAGAACTCAATATGTAATGCGGATTCGATGAACACAAGGGGGTGCGCATGACGGGACGGGGTCAGGGCAGCGCCGGAGATCTGCTCGAAATGGTGCGCACGGGCCGCGCGACGACCCGCGGCGCCCTTCAGCAGGCGACCGGCCTCTCCCGGGCGACCGTGGGCCAGCGCCTGGACCGCCTCTTCCGGGCGGGCTGGCTGCGCGAGGGCGCCGGCGGACCGGTCGACTCACCGCTGGGCGGCCGTCCCTCGATCACCCTGGAGTTCGACGACGCCCACGCGGTCGTCCTGGCAGCGGACCTCGACACGCGGCACGCGCGCGCCGCCGTGCTGACGCTGACCGGCGAGATCCTGGCCGAGCACGGCGGCATCCTGGCCGTCGAGGACGGTCCGGACGTCGTCCTCGGCGAGCTCGGCGGCTGGTTCGCCGAGCTGCTGGTGAAGTCGGGCCACCGGGCGGACGAGGTCTGCGGCATCGGGCTCGCCGTCCCCGGCCCGGTCGACAGCGAGACGGGCCGGGTGGTCCAGCCGCCGATCATGCCCGGCTGGGACGGCTACGACATAAGGGGACGCCTCGCGCGGGCCTTCGGGGAGCGGACCGGCGCGGCAGCGGGCGGGGAAACCGAGGAGGCGGCCGGGGGCGCGGGCGCGCAGGTCCCCGTGCTGGTGGACAACGACGCGAACCTCATGGCCTACGCCGAGCAGCGCACCGGCTACCCTGACTGCTCCGCGTTCGTGCTGGTCAAGGTGTCCACGGGCATCGGCGCCGGGGTCGTGGTCGACGGCTCGATCTTCCGCGGCGTCGACGGCGGGGCCGGCGATCTCGGGCACATCCGGGTGGGCGCGGAGGCGCTGTGCCGCTGCGGTTCGCGTGGCTGCCTGGCGGCCGTCGCCAGCGGCGGGGCGGTGGCGCGCAGGCTGGCGGAGTCGGGAGTGCCGGCGTCCTCCGGCTCGGATGTGCGCGATCTGCTCGCCGCCGGCCACCCCGGGGCGGCCGCCCTCGCCCGGGAGGCGGGGCGCCAGGTCGGCGACGTGCTGGCGACCGTCGTGACGCTGCTCAACCCCGGAGTCCTGATGATCGCCGGGGATCTGGCCGGAACCGCCTTCCTCACCGGCGTGCGCGAGCTGCTCTACCAGCGGGCGCTGCCCCGCTCCACGGCCCGCCTGGACGTCGTGACCTCGCGGCTGGGGGAGCGTGCGGGCCTGGTGGGGGCGGGTGCGCTGGTCGTCGAGCACCTGTACGCGCCGGAGCGCGCCGAGGAGCGGTTGCTGGCGCTCGGGGTGTGAGGGACGCTCGGACGAGGACGCACATGCGGACGCGTGTGTGACAGGCGGGTTTCCGTTCCGCCAGCGCGTCCGCGGGCGCGTCCGCATGGTGAACCCGGACCCCGTGCGGGAGCGTGATTCTCGCCACCCCTGAGGGGGCAAGTGCTCAGATGAGCGGATCAAGATCGAGTGCACTTCTCCAAACGGTGGCACTCAGTGCCACGCCTTGATCGTTCATCGATCGAAATCAATCGTGCCGCGTATCGCTCATTCGAGCGTCATCCGAGCACCGATGAGGCTCGTGAAGCGCGCTTGCGTTCAACAAGTGAAAACATCGACGGCTCCGTGCTTGCCAAGCCGTGACTTTCGATCCGCTGGCGGACGGTTGGTTACGGGCGCATGACGCGCAAGTGGACGTACCCAGGAGCCTTCGATCTGGGTATGTTCCTGGCCGTCAGGGCAGCCACCGCGTCCTCGAGGAGTCGAGACCCGTGTCGGAAAACAAAGATCTCCAGGTAGCCGAACCGGCCACGAGCGTTGAGGGCGTGAAGTACGTCTACGACTTCACCGAGGGCAACAAGGAGCTCAAGGACCTCCTCGGCGGCAAGGGCGCGAACCTCGCCGAGATGACCAACCTGGGCCTTCCGGTCCCTCCCGGCTTCACGATCACCACCGAGGCCTGCAAGGTCTACCTCGACAGCGGCGAGGAGCCGGCGGCACTGCGTGACGAGGTGAGTGCGCACCTCGCCGCCCTGGAAGAGCAGATGGGCAAGAAGCTCGGCCAGCCGGACAACCCCCTCCTGGTGTCCGTCCGCTCGGGCGCGAAGTTCTCCATGCCGGGCATGATGGACACCGTCCTGAACATCGGCCTCTCCGACAAGTCGGTCCAGGGCCTGGCCGAACAGGCAGGCGACGCCCGCTTCGCGTGGGACTCCTACCGCCGGCTGATCCAGATGTTCGGCAAGACGGTCCTCGGCGTCGACGGCGACCTCTTCGAGGACGCGCTGGAGGCGGCCAAGGCCGCCAAGCAGGTCACCGTCGACACCGAGCTGGAGGCGGCGGACCTGAAGAAGCTGGTCACCCGCTTCAAGAAGATCGTCAAGACCGAGGCCGGCCGCGACTTCCCGCAGGACCCGCGCGAGCAGATGGACCTCGCCGTCAAGGCCGTCTTCGACTCGTGGAACGGCGACCGCGCGAAGCTCTACCGCCGCCAGGAGCGCATCCCGGGCGACCTGGGCACGGCCGTCAACATCTGCTCGATGGTCTTCGGCAACCTCGGCCCCGACTCGGGCACCGGCGTCGCCTTCACCCGCGACCCCGCCTCCGGCCATCAGGGCGTCTACGGCGACTACCTGCAGAACGCCCAGGGCGAGGACGTCGTGGCGGGCATCCGCAACACCGTCCCGCTGGCCGAGCTGGAGCAGATCGACAAGAAGTCCTACGACCAGCTGATGCAGATCATGGAGACGCTGGAGAACCACTACAAGGACCTCTGCGACATCGAGTTCACCATCGAGCGCGGCCAGCTGTGGATGCTCCAGACCCGCGTCGGCAAGCGCACGGCGGGAGCGGCCTTCCGCATCGCCACCCAGCTGGTCGACCAGGGCCTCATCGACG
Source organism: Streptomyces sp. NPDC058291 (assembly GCF_042880855.1). Classification (NCBI taxonomy): domain Bacteria; kingdom Bacillati; phylum Actinomycetota; class Actinomycetes; order Kitasatosporales; family Streptomycetaceae; genus Streptomyces; species Streptomyces sp. NPDC058291. Next base: position 201,915 of record NZ_JBHVYK010000002.1, on the reverse strand, counting down.
AGACCGAAGCCCTCCAGCGCGTCACCGGCGCCCAGCTCGCCCAGCTGATGTTCCCGCGCTTCGACGAGGACGCGAAGGTCGAGAAGGTCGGACGGGGCATCGCGGCCTCGCCCGGCGCGGCCGTCGGCAAGGCGGTGTTCGACTCCTACACCGCCGTCAAGTGGTCCCGCTCGGGCGAGAAGGTCATCCTCGTCCGCCGCGAGACCAACCCCGACGACCTCGACGGCATGATCGCCGCCCAGGGCATCCTGACCAGCCGGGGCGGCAAGACCTCCCACGCGGCCGTCGTCGCCCGCGGCATGGGCAAGACCTGCGTCTGCGGCGCGGAGGAGCTCGAGGTCGACACCAAGCGCCGCCGGATGACGGTCCCGGGCGGCCACGTCGTCGAAGAGGGCGACGTCATCTCCATCGACGGCTCCTCGGGCAAGGTGTACCTCGGCGAGGTACCCGTCGTCCCCTCCCCGGTCGTCGAGTACTTCGAGGGCCGCATGCACGCGGGCGCCGACGACGCCGACGAGCTGGTCGAGGCCGTCCACCGCATCATGGCCTTCGCCGACCGCAAGCGCCGGCTGCGCGTGCGCGCGAACGCCGACAACGCCGAGGACGCGCTGCGCGCCCGTCGCTTCGGCGCCCAGGGGATCGGCCTGTGCCGCACCGAGCACATGTTCCTCGGCGACCGCCGCGAACTGGTCGAACGCCTGATCCTGGCGGACACGCAGGAGGAGCGCGAGGAGTCGCTGAAGCAGCTGCTGCCGCTGCAGAAGAAGGACTTCGTCGAGCTCTTCGAGGCCATGGACGGCCTCCCCGTCACCGTCCGTCTCCTGGACCCCCCGCTGCACGAGTTCCTGCCCGACATCACCGAGCTGTCGGTGCGCGTCGCCCTGGCCGAGTCCCGCCAGGAGTCCCACGAGAACGACCTGCGCCTGCTGCAGGCCGTGCACCGGCTGCACGAGCAGAACCCCATGCTGGGCCTGCGCGGCGTGCGCCTCGGCCTGGTCATCCCCGGCCTGTTCACCATGCAGGTCCGCGCCATCGCCGAGGCGGCGGCCGAGCGCCGCAACGCCAAGGGCGACCCGCGCGCCGAGATCATGATCCCGCTGGTGGGCACGGTGCAGGAACTGGAGATCGTCCGCGACGAGGCCGACCAGGTCATCGCGGAGGTCGAGGCGGCCACCGGCGTCGAGCTGAAGCTCGCGATCGGCACGATGATCGAGCTTCCGCGGGCGGCGCTGACCGCCGGTCAGATCGCCGAGGCGGCCGAGTTCTTCTCCTTCGGCACCAACGACCTGACCCAGACGGTCTGGGGCTTCAGCCGCGACGACGTCGAGGCCTCCTTCTTCACCGCGTACCTGGAGAAGGGGATCTTCGGCGTCAGCCCCTTCGAGACGATCGACAGGGACGGCGTCGGCTCCCTGGTCAGGTCCGCGGCCGAGGCCGGCCGCCGCACCCGCCCCGACCTGAAGCTCGGCGTCTGCGGCGAGCACGGCGGCGACCCGGAGTCGGTGCACTTCTTCCACGAGGTGGGCCTCGACTACGTCTCCTGCTCCCCGTTCCGCATCCCGGTGGCCCGCCTGGAGGCAGGCCGCGCGGCAACCCAGTCCACAGGCAGCGACCACCGCTGACCCCGGAGCCGCCCCCGACCCCCACCCTCACCGAGTCGGCGACGGCCCCGGCCCACAAGAAAGACGGCACCCTGTGCGGGGGTGCCGTCTTTTTTTGGCGGGGTGGCTGGAAGTCGATCACCTGATGTGGTGGTTACGGGCTGATAGATCGTTTCTGTCGACATACGCACCGCTACAGTCCGTTACTCATGGCGATGACGGCGTCGCCACGGGTAGCGGAGGTATGCGTGAAGCGGGCAGTGCTCGGCATGGCGGCGATCAGCTTGGTGTTCAGCGGGACGGTGGCGGCGTTCGCGTCGCCGGTGAAGGGGGCCATTCCAACGCTTGCGACGACAGGGGTGGCATTCACCGGGGGGAAATATGTTTTCAACCGCCCGGGTGTCAATCACGGTGCGTTCGAATGGTCCGGACGACTTCGGGACGAGCTCACTGATGACCGGCACAACGTCTATGTCGAGGTAAAGATTCAGGGGCACGATTGGGTGCGCTACTACGGTAAGCAGCGAAGCTCCGTGATGCTGCATCAATCCAATTGGAACGGCGCTCAGCGGTACACGGGCGAGGCGAGGATCCGCGCATGTCGTGACCGCGGGTCTCTTCGGCCAGACAACTGTATGCGGTCAAAAAAGCTCACCTACAACTGGGATCGTGGCTGACAACTGTCTGACAACCGGGTCCCGTAGATAGGTACTGGACCCGGGCTCCTGATTAGAGAACGGAGATCAATATGTCGGACGTCTTGTGGGCCAGAGGGGTTGATCTCCTCTACGGTGAGACGCTAGCTGTACGGAACGCTGACATCTCTCTCGGGCGGGGGGAAGTGGTAGCGATCACCGGGCAGAGTGGATCTGGAAAGTCGTCACTGCTGTACTGCCTCGCTGGCGTACTTCCGGTAACCCGAGGTCAAGTGTGCTTTGCTGGCCGTTCCCTTGGCGATCTTGACGATGAGGAGCTTAGTGCCATCCGCCGGGAGCAGTTCGGATTCGTCTTCCAGTATGGCGAGCTTTTGCCTGAACTGACCATCGAGGAGAACGCTGCGCTGCCACTACGCCTCGCTGGACAGCGGAAAGCCCAAGCTCTTACCGCAGCGGCTGAGGTACTCGATCGGCTCGGTCTCGCACAATTACGGGAGCGGCGCCCCTCGCAAGTGTCAGGTGGGCAGTGTCAGCGCGTTGCTGTCGCAAGGGCGTTGGTGCACAAGCCTGCCGTTGTGTTCGCCGATGAGCCTACCGGATCACTCGATAGCGTAAATTCCACGGCGGTTCTGGAAGAATTCCTTGGTCTGGCGCGTTCGCAAGGGACGGCCGTAGTGCTCGTGACTCACGACCCTCAGGTGGCAGCCCGGGCCGATATTCGCTACACGATGAGCGACGGTGAGCTTACAGAACAGGTACGTGAGGCGTCGTGAAAGAACTTCTCCTGGGCCTACGGCTCTTGCTGGGCAGTGGGCGAGGTAACCGCGCGCGCTTCTCTCTCATGGCGGCGGGGAGCGCTATCGGAGTCTGTTGCCTTGCCATCATGCTTGCGATTCCGGGCATTTTGGCTGCCCAGGATGCTCGCAAGGCAGCTCGTGAACCGGATTGTTCAAATGGTCTGGGTAGTTGCCTCTCGCAGCTGGGGAGCGCTCTAGCCCTCACCAGGGTGGATCCATACGGGACGGAACCGCTCACCCGGATCTTCGTGGCAGTAGGAGACGCGCCTATCTCCCCGCCGCCGGGCTTGCGTAAACTTCCCGGGCCCGACGAGGTAATTGTGTCTCCACGGTTGCACGATCTCTTGCAAGTGAATCCAGAATTGGCCTATCTCGTGCCTGGTCGCGAAAAGGGTGTGATTTCTTCAAAAGGGCTGGCTCATCCCGATGAACTGTATGCATATGTGGGCTCCAGCCGAGAAATGCTCAAGTCGGGCGGGCGCATGTCGAAATTCGGGACGGTAGAAACCCGGTTTCCGACGGTAGAACCGTCAACCCTGGAGATCCTCCGCTTCTCCCTTGCAGGCGTCGTCCTGCTTCCGTTGGCTGTGTTTCTCTCCGTGTGTGCCCGGTTGTCCGCGGCTTCTCGCGCGAGGCGGTTGGCCGCGTTGCGTCTGCTCGGGCTGAGCAGAAAAGGCGTGCAGCGCGTCAACGCCGCTGAGACCCTCGCCGCTGCTCTGCTGGGCGCCGTCTTCGGTCTGGGGGCGTACTCGGTCGTTAACCAACTTGTGTCACGAGCGGGTCTGCCCGGATTCAAGTGGTACGCGGAGGATGGTTCGCTCTCCTGGAACACCTTCCTCGTCTGCCTGGTGGGGTGCCCGGGACTCGCCTGGCTTGTGGGCAGGGCGAGTGCGAGGAAGGCCGTGGCCAACCCACTGGCTGTGAGGCGCAGCGCCGTGGACAAGCCGACTCGTCTTTGGAGTCTGCTGCCGCTCGTTCCGGGGATGGGCATTGTTGTCGGGTACTGCGTGATGGGAGCGACGGGGCACGTCCCCACGGACACCTCGTTCTCTGCGATCCTGATGCCGCTCGCTGTCGTACTGGTCGGCACAGGTCTCGTGCTGTCTCTGCCGCTGCTCTCCAGCAGCCTGGCCCGCAAGGTGGCCAGTGTCGCGCGTTCTCTGGCCCTTAGTTTGGCCATGCGCCGCAACGAGGTGGAACCCGGCGGAGCTCTCCGCGTTGCGACCGGTTTGGTACTGCTGGTCTACGCGGCATCGCTCAGTCAGGGCGTGCTCATCGAGTTGAGTCAGGTTTCCAAGAACACCGCGCCAGTCCAGCTCTACACGATGGCCCTTGACGGCATGTCTCACGAGAAGGAACAAGCCGTCACGGAAGTGTCCGGGGTCACCGGTCACGCAATTCTCGCGGATTCGTGGACCGATCCCGACAGTAGGGAGTGGCCGGAGAGCATTAGTGCAGTGATCGCTACCTGCGAACAGCTCCGCAGGATGGCCTCGGTGACTAAAAATTGCGTGGAAGGACATTCCGCGCGGCTGATGATTCAGGGCTTCACCGATGATGAATTCAGTAAGCCGGGGAAGAGCTTTCCTTTCCGATTGCAGAACTCGAAGGGTAAGCATCGGTTCGTCAGCGTTCAAGTGCCGTCCCGTACGATGCGGTATCACGACGACACAGCTGCGCAGATTCCGAGCAGCGGGGCGGTACTGGTTCCGCCGTCGACGCTTCCGGCCGGCTACCGTCCGGAGGGGAGAGCCACTCTTGCTCTTGTCAGCAGTTCCGCTCCCGCAACCGTGCGCTCTGTTCTCGAGGGCGTCGCGAAGGTAGATCCCACGATCGAAGTCGATACGGACGGTGTAGACGCCACTGCGCTTCAACAGATTACGGTTATCAAATCCCTCCTCGGTGCAGGCATGGTCCTCGGGTTGATCATCGGCCTTGCGGCGTATCTCGTCGCCGCCACCGATCGTGCCGTTGAGCGTCGGCCGCAAGTGACCGCTCTGACGCTGCTAGGAGCTAGACCCCGGACGCTCCGGGCCGTTCAAGTAACCCAGGTTGTTCTGCCCTTGGCCGTCGGGCTGGTGCTCGCGGTGGTAACCGGGAAGATGGCCGAGTCCAGCTACCTCGTAACCGGCGGTGGCGCCGTGTTCTGGGACGGGGCGGGGCTGCCGTTGTTGCTCGCTTCTGCTCTTGGCGTCGTCGTCCTCGCCGCTCTCGGCTCCTTGCCGCTGATCGGGCGGCGGATCGACCCGGAGCTGATTCGTCGGGACTGAGCGGAGTCGGCGGACATGGGGGCGGCACCCTGAGGGCGGGGTGTCGCCCCTTCCAGGTAAATGGTTCTGTCACACCGGTGCTTGTCGGCGCGTTCGTCGAGTCCGCCACGCGAGAGTGGCTGGTGCTCGTGTTCTGCCCTCGTGCGCCCCATGCAGTCGTAGGCTGCCGGAGTAGGGGCTCACGGGTCTCAGGGTGGGGTGGGAGGAGAGTGTGGTCGTGGGCGGGTGGAGTGTGCGGGACGTTTCTGAGCAGCGTGGTCGTACCGCTGTGGTCACCGGAGCCAACAGCGGGCTCGGGTACGTCACCTCGCGGGAGCTCGCCCGTAAGGGGGCGCGGGTCGTGCTCGCCTGTCGCAGCGAGGCGCGGGGGGCGGAAGCCGTCCGGCTGTTGCGTGATGAAGTGCCGGATGCGGACGTGGAGTTGCGCAGGCTCGACCTCGGCGACCTCTCCTCGGTGCGGGAGTTCGCGCGCCGGCTGCCGTACGAGCGGCTCGACCTGCTCGTCAACAACGCCGGCGTCATGGCCATGCCGCACGGCGCCACCGCCGACGGGTTCGAGACGCAGTTCGGGGTGAACCACCTCGGGCACTTCGCCTTGACCGGGCTGTTGCTGCCCGCTCTGCTGGAAGCCGGGAAGCGCCCGGCCGGGGCGCGGGTGGTGACCGTCTCCAGCATGGCCCACCTGCTCGGCAACATCGACCCGGCTGATCTCAACTCGGAGCAGGGGTACCGGCGTTGGGTCGCCTACGGGCGATCCAAGACGGCCAATCTCCTCTTCACGCACGAGCTCGCGCGTCGGCTCGCGGCGGCCGGGTCCGACGTGGTCGCGGCGGCCGCGCACCCCGGGTACGCGGCGACCAACCTCCAGACGGCGGGACCCCTCGCGGAGGGGCGCCGGGGCGCGGAGCGGCTGATGGCGCTCGCCAACCGGGTGATCGCCCAGCCCGCCGAGGCCGGGGCGTTGCCCACCCTGTACGCGGCGACCGCGCCCGGCGTCCGCCCGGACTCGTTCACCGGGCCGTCCCTCGCGATGTGGCGCGGGGCGCCCGCACCGTCCTGGCGGGCCCCCTGGACCCTCGACGACCGGGCCGGACGACGGCTGTGGACCGCCTCCGAGCAGCTGACCGGTGTGTCGTACGACGCCCTCGGGGGCTGATCGGCCGGCGGGTCGAAGGGGCCTGCGTCAGGCGGTTCGCACCTCGTAGGTGGCGATGCGTACCGTCTCGTCGTCCAGGCACTGTCCGCTCAGCAGGTCGAAACGCTGCTTGAGGAGGGGGGAGGCGACGAACGGGCGGCCCTGGTGCGTGCCGGTGAGGCCTCGGGAGAGGACCGCGGCGCCGCTGAACGGGTCGCGGTTGTCGACGGCGTACAGGGCGCCGGAGCGGTCGCGGAACAGGGCGACCTGGCGGCCGTCGGGCAGGAGCGCGGCCACGCCGCGGCCGGGGACGAGCCGGCTCAGGTCGCAGACCGTGAACCAGTCGAGGCCGCTCTCCTCCCACTGGAGTTGAACCTTCAGGTCGGTGGTCTCGGGTGCCAGGGTCATCGCTGGGCGCTCCCTTCCAGGGGACGGTGGCCGATGGTCAGCAGCGGCAGGTCGGGCTTGATCTGCTCGCGCTCGGGGACGAAGCCGACGACCGGGTCGGGGGTGTCCGGCGCGTTGACGAAGGACACGAACCGGGCCAGCTTCTCGGGGTCGTTGATGGTGGTCGCCCACTCGTCTGCGTAGTGCGCCACGTGGGCCGTCATCAGGGACTCGAGCTCCTCGCAGATGCCGAGGGAGTCCTCCACGACCACGTCGCGCACGTGGTCCAGGCCGCCCGGGATGCGCTCCAGCCAGGTCGACGTGCGCTCCAGGCGGTCGGCGGTGCGGATGTAGAACATCAGGAATCGGTCGATGAGGCGGATCAGCTCGGCGTCGGTCAGGTCCTGGGCCAGGAGGTCCGCGTGGCGCGGCGTCGCGCCGCCGTTGCCGCCGACGTAGAGGTTCCAGCCGTTGGAGGTGGCGATGACGCCGAAGTCCTTCGACTGGGCCTCGGCGCACTCGCGGGCGCAGCCCGACACGGCCGACTTGAGTTTGTGGGGCGACCTGAGCCCCCGGTAGCGCAGCTCCAGGTCGATCGCCATGCGGACGGAGTCCTGGACGCCGTAGCGGCACCAGGTCTGCCCGACGCAGGACTTCACCGTGCGCAGGGACTTGCCGTAGGCGTGGCCCGACTCGAACCCGGCGTCGACCAGCCGCGTCCAGATCAGGGGGAGCTGCTCCACCCGGGCGCCGAACATGTCGATGCGCTGACCGCCGGTGATCTTCGTGTAGAGGCCGAAGTCGCGGGCGATCTCGCCGATCACGATCAACCCCTCGGGGGTGATCTCACCGCCGGGGATGCGCGGTACGACCGAGTAGGAGCCGTTCTTCTGGAGGTTGGCGAGGAAGTGGTCGTTGGTCTCCTGCAGCGCCGCCTGCTCGCCGTCCAGGACGTAGCCGCTCGCGCCGATAATCGGGGCGAGGGAGGCGATGATCGAGCCGATCGCCGGCTTGCAGACGTCGCAGCCGTCGCCGCCGCGGGCGCCGTCGCGGCCGTAGCGGTCCAGCAGGTCCTGGTAGGTGTTGATGCGCAGGGCGAGGACGATCTCGTACAGCTCCTCGCGGGTCTGGGAGAAGCAGCCGCACAGACCCTTGTCGACCTCGACGCCGCTCGCCTCCAGTTCGGCGGTGACCAGCTGGCCGAGGACCTTGACGCAACTCCCGCAGCCGGTACCGGCCTTGGTGCACTTCTTCACCTCGGGCACGGTCGTGCAGGAGTGCTCCGTGACCGCGCCGCGGATCGTGCCCTTGGACACGTTGTGGCAGGAGCAGACGATCGCCTCGTCCGGCAGCGCGGACGGGCCGAGCTGCGCGGACTCCCCGGCGCCGGCCGGCAGGACCAGCGACTCGGGGGCGACGGGCGGCACGGACCCGGTGAACGCGCGCAGCGTGCCGTACGCGTCGGCGTCGCCGACCAGGATGCCGCCGAGCAGCGTGCCGTCGCGGCCGATGACCAGCTTCTTGTACAGGCCGGCGCGGGAGTCGGAGTAGACGACGTCCAGGCAGTCCTCGGCGGTGCCGTGCGCGTCGCCGAAGGAGGCGACGTCCACGCCGAGCAGCTTCAGCTTGGTGGAGAGGTCGGCGCCGGTGAAGGCGGCCTCGTCGGCGGCGATCGTCGCGGCGGCCGTCTCGGCCTGCTCGTAGCCGGGGGCGACCAGGCCGTACACCCGGCCGTCGGCCGCCAGGGCGCACTCGCCGATGGCGTACACGTGCGGGTCGGTGACCGTACGGCACTGCTCGTCGACCGAGATGCCGCCGCGCTCGCCCACCGTCAGTCCGCAGTCGCGGGCGAGCTGGTCGCGGGGGCGGACGCCGGCGCTGAACACCACGAGGTCGGTGGCGAGTTCGGATCCGTCGGAGAGCTTCATGCCGGTGACCGCGCCGGACTCGTCGACCACGATCTCCTGCGTGCCGACGCCCGTGTGGACGGACAGGCCCATGTCCTCGATGGTGCGCAGCAGCGCCGCGCCGCCGCCCGCGTCGACCTGGACGGGCATCAGACGGGGCGCGAACTCCACGATGTGGGAGGTGAGTCCGAGGCCCTTCAGGGCGCCCGCGGCCTCCAGGCCCAGCAGACCGCCGCCGACCACCGCGCCGGTCGTCGCCGTCCTGGCGTACTCCTCGATCGCCAGCAGGTCCTCGATCGTGCGGTAGACGAAGCAGCCCTCGGCGTCCTTGTTCGGGACGGGCGGGACGAAGGGGAACGAGCCGGTGGCGAGGACGAGGGTGTCGTACGCGAAGACCCGGCCGGAGCGGGCGGTGACCTTCTTCGCCTCGCGGTCGACGGTCTCGGCCGGGTCGCCGACGTACAGCTCGATGCCGTGCGTCTCGATGAACGCGCTGTCCGTCATCGACAGGTCCTCGGGCGTCCTGCCCGAGAAGTACGAGGTCAGCGCCACGCGGTCGTACGCGGGTCGCGGCTCCTCGCACAGCACGACCACGCGGTGCGTGGCGGTCAGGCCGCGCTCGGCGAGCGCTTCGAGGAAGCGCTGGCCGACCATGCCATGGCCGACGAGCACGATCGTGGGGGTGGCCCCCTCAGTGGCGGTCATCAGGTGCCTCCGTCGTTGGTGAGCAGGTGGAGCAGGGGGCCGCCGTCGGCAGGGAGCGGCTCTGCTCCCTCCCAGGCGCGCGCCAGCGCGCCGACGGTGCCGAGTTCGCCGACGAGGACCCCGCCGACCAGGCGGTCGTCGCGGACGACGACCTTGCGGTAGGTGCCGCGGGTGGCGTCGGCGAGCTGTACGACGTCGTCGCCCGGGCGGGGTTCGGTCTCGCCGAACGCGGCGAGGTCGAAGGCGCTGTTCCCGGCGAGGGTGAGCCGGGTGAGGGCGCGGGTGCCGGTGTAGCGGGCGTGCGGGTCCCCGGCCAGCGAAGCGGCCAGCACGTCGGCCTGTTCCAGCGCCGGGGCGGCGAGACCGTACACGGTCCCGTCGTGCTGCGCGCAGTCGCCGATCGCCCGGATGCGCGGGTCCGACGTGCGCAGTTCGTCGTCGACGAGGACGCCCTTGTGGACGGCGACGCCGGCGGCCCTGGCGAGTCCGGCGCGCGGGGAGACCCCGCAGGCCAGCACCACCAGCTCGGCGTCGAGGGCGTAGCCGTCGGCCATCTCGACCGTGCGGACGGCGCCGCCGAGGCAGCGCACGTCGCGGACCCGGCACTCGGTGTGCACCTCGACGCCGAGGTCCTCGAGGTGCCGCCGCACCAGCCGGGAGGCGCCGGGGTCGAGCTGGCGTTCCATGAGGCGTTCGGCCTGCTGGGCGAGGACGACCTGCGCGCCACGCACCGCGAGGGCGCGGGCCGCGGAGACCCCGAGGAGCCCGCCGCCGATGACGACGGTGCGCACGCCCGGCCGTACCGCCTTGGACAGGCCGAGGCAGTCGTCCATGGTGCGGAAGGCGTGGACCCCCTCCGGCAGGACGTGGTCGGGCGTGAAGAGGCCGCGCAGGGGCGGCAGGACGGGGTTGGATCCGGTGGCCAGGACGAGGGTGCCGTAGGCGATCTCCGAGCCGTCCGCGCAGGCCAGGACCTGCCGGTCGCGGTCGATGCCGGTGACCTGGGCGCGCACCAGCGCGGCGGGCGCGGGCAGGGCGATCACCTCGGGCGCGTAGCGGCCGGCCAGCACCTCGGCGAGCAGGACCCGGTTGTAGGGCCGGTGCTCCTCGTCGCCGACGAGCAGCGCGGGCACGCCCAGCTCGCCGAGCCGGCGGGCGAGTCGTACGCCCGCGAGGCCGGCGCCGAGCACCACCACACGCGAATTCGAGGTCATGCCCAGGAGCGTGCTGTGCCGACGTTACCCGGCCGCATCACCGTTGTTTCCCGCGAGGAACGCTGCCCTCAGCGGGGCGCGGGCCCAGGTGTGAGGGTTCCCGCCGCCGCCCCGCCGCCCCGCCGCCCCGCCGCCCCGCCGCCCCGCCGCCCCGCCGCCCCGCATGGCCTCGGCGCCCGCACAGGCCAGGGAGCCCAGGCCGTAGGGCGCGTACCCCTCGGGCAGCAGCCGGCTGCGCCCGACCGAGTTGATCATCTGGTGCGCCCCGCCGGTGTACGCCATCGGGGCGGTCGGGTGGGCGGGCTTGAGCTTCTCGGCGACGGCCGCGGTGGGCGCGCCCCCGTTGTCCGCCTTCCACTTGGCGATGCGCGGGGTGGGCGCGGTATCGCCCCGCGGGAAGGCGTCGTACTTGTCCGTCGCCTCCCGCGGTCGGGTCCTGGTGACCGCAGGACATCCGTGCACATGGCGCTGGACGGCGTTTTCCTGCGGCTGGGGCCGCGGCTGCTGCCGCTGCTGTTCCAGGGCCCGCACGACGGCGGCGTTCCCGGCCGTGCGCTGCAGCGCCGGCAGCATGCCCGGGGACCGCACGTCGCCGGGGACGGCCGGGGCGACGGCGGGCGCGACGGCGTCGGCCG
>NZ_JBHVYK010000002.1:166420-190509 GCF_042880855.1 Streptomyces sp. NPDC058291 | reverse complement strand
GGGTGGGCCGGTGCGGGCGTGGGCCGGGTGGGCCGGTGCGGGCGTGGGCCGGGTGGGCCGGTGCGGGCGTGGGCCGGGTGGCGGGCGTGCGAGGGCGCCGACCGGGGCTTCTGGCTGGTGCCCCCGAACCTCCTCGATGAACCGGAGCGTCTCGTCCTGGTCGCGCCGATCCTCTGTGCCCATGGGACGAACTCGGTCATCATCCCTTCATACGCGAGGAGTCGACCGACCAGAGACGTTTCGCCGCCGGCCCGCGGCGAGGCGTCCGGGGGGTCAGCGGCTGCCCGTGAGATGCGCGAACACGACGACGTTGCCCTGGTAGCCGGTCGCCTTCGAGTAGCCGCCGCCGCAGGTGATGACCCGCAGCTCCGGCCGCTCCGCCGCCCCGTACACCTTCGCGTCGGGGAAGTCGCGCGCCTGGTAGACCTCGACGGCGTCCACGGTGAACACGGCGACGCTTCCGTCGCGCCGGTCGACCTCGACCGCGCTGCCCTTGCGCAGGGCGCCCAGATCGTAGAAGACGGCGGGGCCGTCGGCGTTGTCGACATGGCCGGCGACGATCGCGGTGCCCCGCTCGCCGGGGGTGGTGCCGGCCTCGTACCAGCCGGCCAGGTTCTCCTTCTCGGCGGGCGGGACGTCGAGGCTGCCGGAGGCGGTGAGGGCGAGGCCCGTCAGGGGGGCGTCCACGTGGATGGAGGGGATGCGGACGCGGTCGGGCGCGGAGGGCGGGAGCGCCGGGGCGGACCGTCCGGGCAACTGCGGGCCGTCGGAGCGGGCCTGGGCCGCGGACGGCTGCGGCGGGGCGTGCGTCTCGGATCCGCTGTGCAGCAGCCACGCGCCGCAGCACAGGGAGGCCGTGGTGACGGCCGCCACGGCGGTGTTGCCGAAGCTGCGCATGCCGCCGCTCCTCTCCGTGGCTGCGTCGGTGTGGGGTGTACGGGGTCCCCGTGCCCCCTCCGGGCCGCGAGGGGCGTCGGGCCCGGAGGGGAGGGGACGTGCGGTACCGGCGGACGGACAGCGGAGGGTGTCCGTCAGATCCCGTCGCCTCTCGCCCGGCGATGCAGGAGCCAGGTACCGCCCGCGGCGGCGACGGCGAGAGCCGCCACACCGGCCGCGGTCTGAACGGGGTCGGGGCCGAGTGCGCCGCCGACCCCCGTCTTGACACTTCCGCGCGGAGGCACCGGCTGGCGGTCCGAGGTCAGCACGACCACCAGGTCCCCGGTGACCCGCCGCCCGTCCCCGGCGCACTCCGCGACGATCTCGTACGTGCCCGGCTGCGCGCTCGGCGGCACCCGGAACTGCCCGACGGCCTCGCCCTCGTGCGTGGTGGGCGCGAGCGTGAAGCGGCCGGCGCCCACCGCTCCGGCGTCGCCCGCCGCCGACCCGTCGTCCCCGCACGCCGCCGTGTTCACGGAGACCTGCCCGCCGGGCACGGCGGTGGAGGGGTACACCGCCAGTTGCCCGCCGGGGGAGGCGGGGTCGACGCCGGCCGTCGCGGCATGGGCGGGCGCGGCGACCCCGGCCGCCGCGGTGACGGCGAGCGCGGCGCCGGACAGCACCCGGGCGGCGCGACGGACGGTGCGAGCGGTGGTGACGGTGCGGACGGCGCAGGCGGTACGGAGGGTACGACCGGGGGCACGGCGGGCGGTGTGCCGGGCGGTACGTCGTCGCATCGGTGCTCCTCCGAGCTCTTCGGGAAATCCCTGCCCTTCCGAGGTAAGTCGCCGCGGGCCCGCCGCGCTTGCTGATGGTGCGTCAGGAATGGGATGAATGGGTGTCAGACGCCGGTGGGCCGGGGCGATCCGCGATGTCGTTTCAGCAGGTCACCGGCGCATTGACGGCCGGGTGCGGAAAAGTTTCCGCAGGGCGTGTGAACGGGTGACCGGTCAGCGGCGGGCGAGCCAGTCCCCGCCCTCGATCGGCTTCCCCCGGGCCCTCAGCCCGGCGGCGACGCCGGGCGCGGCGAGGTACACCCAGGCGCGCACGGGGGCGGAGCCGGCCACGCGGACCACCTCGCGCGCGACGCGCTCGTAGAGATTGCGCGGGTCGCCCGGCACGTACTCCTCCAGCCGGTCGAGTTCGGCGAGCAGCCGGGCGTACGCCTCGGGGCGGGCCGTGACGAGTTCCCCGGCGACGGTCGCGCCCGCCTCGCCCGGCGCCTCGACCGCGTAGGGGTAGCCCGGCCCGTCGTAGAGCAGTGCGCCCACCAGGCGGGCCGGCTCCTCGCGGAGGGTGCGGCCGCGCAGGAGGAGGTCGTGGTTGACCTCGCCGGGGCGGAGCGTGCCGTAGACGAAGAAGGGGAGTTCGCGTGGTTCGGCGGCGATCACGGAAACGATTCTCTCCCCTCACCGGCCCCTCACCGCTCCATCGCGTATGCGCTATGGACATGACATGTCATGCCCTCTTAAATGCCAGGACGACATCAGCGCCACCTCCACAGGCCGCTCACAGGCCACCCCCACACGCGCCCCCACGGCGCCTTCCCGAGGAGACCGAAGACACTGATGAGTCGGATACGGCAGCACGTCCGAGGTTCCCGTCTGGCCACCGCCGGCATCGCCGCCACCACGGCCACGCTCCTGGCCGCCGCGCTCTCCCCGGCCGCCGACGCGGCCGACAGGCCGACCCGGGCGACCGCGCTCGACCACGCGGCGGAGGCCCTCGCCGACCACGCGGCGGCCCTGGGCCTCACCTCCGTGCAGGGCACGTCCGTGCGGGACGTGATCGTCGACAAGGACGGCTCCCAGCACGTCCGCTACGACCGCACCTACCGCCGACTCCCCGTCCTCGGCGGCGACTTCGTCGTCCATCTGGGCCGCGACGGCGCGTACCGCGGCGCAAACCGGGCGACCGGGGCGGCGATCTCGCCGGCGAGCATCACTCCGAAGGTGCCGGCGCCCACGGCCGCCGACGCCGCCGTCGACGCCCTGCGCGCGGCCCACCCGGGCCAGACGCTGCAGCAGGTCAAGGCCAAGCCCCAGCTCGTCGTCGACGCCCTGCACGGCGTCCCGAGACTGGCCTGGCGGACGAACGTCGTCGGCCTGGACTCGCTCGGCAACCCGGTCGCCCGCGCGGTGCTGACCGACGCCCGCACCGGAGCCCGCATCGACGCCTGGGACACCATCGAGACCGCCACCGGCGACGGCCGCTCCCTGTACGGCGGCACGGTCGGGCTGGAGACGACCCTCTCGGGATCGACGTACCAGCTCAAGGACCCCACGCGCGGCAACACGTACACCGGCGACGCGGCCAACAAGACCGACCTGTGCATCTTCGGCATCTGCATCAGCCGCGCCCCCGCGACCCTGTTCACGGACGCGGACAACCACTGGGGCACCGGCGCGTCCGCCGACCGCTCCACGGCCGCGGTGGACGCCCAGTACGGCACCGACGTGACCTGGGACTACTACAAGAACGTCCACGGCCGCAACGGCATCGGCAACGACGGCAAGGGCTCCTACAACCGCGTCCACTACGGCAACAGCTACAACAACGCCTTCTGGGACGACAGCTGCTTCTGCATGACCTACGGCGACGGCGACGGCACCCAGCTGGGCCCGCTGGTCGCGCTGGACGTGGCCGGCCATGAGATGTCCCACGGCGTGACCTCGAAGACGGCCAAGCTGACGTACTCGGGCGAGTCCGGCGGCCTCAACGAGGCGACGTCCGACATCTTCGGCAGCCTCGTCGAGTTCCACGCGGGGAACGCCTCGGACGTGGGCGACTACCTGATCGGCGAGAAGATCGTCCGCTCCGGGTTCGGCAAGGACGCCCTGCGCTACATGGACAAGCCCAGCAAGGACGGCAACTCCGCCGACTACTGGAGCAGTTCGGTCGGAAACCTCGACGTCCACTACTCCTCCGGCGTCGCCAACCACTTCGCGTATCTGCTGGCGGAGGGCAGCGGCACGAAGACCGTCAACGGGGTCACCTACAACTCCCCGACGTACAACGGCTCCACGGTCACCGGGATCGGCCGCGACAAGCTCGGCGCGATCTGGTACCGCGCCCTGACCGTCTACATGACGTCCTCGACGAACTACGCCGGAGCCAGGGCGGCCACCCTGAGCGCGGCCAAGGACCTCTACGGCGCGGGCAGCACGGAGTACAGCACGGTGGCGGCGGCCTGGGCCGCGGTCAACGTGAACTGAGGCCGTCCCGAGCGCCGGGGGAGCGTCCCTCCGGCGCTCCCGGCGCTCCCGGACCCGGCGCGGAATCCCGCTTCCGCGCGGCCTGGCCACCCGTTACGCTCCCTCCGCGCGCATCCGGCGCGAGCAGGGGGTCCCGGGAGGCCGGGAGCACCGGGGCATTGGGGACAGTGGGGGACATGAGCGAAGAAGTTACCGCGCCCGAAAAGGGTCCGAACCCGTGGGCGCAGGCGATAGCGGCCCTGGTCGTGGTCGGCGCGCTGGGGGGCGCGCTGTTCGTGCTCCAGAAGAACGACGCCAAGGCCGCCGACAAGCCGGCGACCTGTTCCGTCGACGACGAGAGCGAGAAGGCCGCCGCGGCCGCGAAGGCGGCGGGGCGCGTCTCCGGGACGCAGCTGTGCGCGGCGCTGAACCGGCCGGACCTGCCGGCGCTCCTCGGGACGCCGCAGGAGCGTGCGGTGACGGCTTCCGGCGGTGACGGCTCGGTCGTCCCGGCCGGCGGCAAGGAGGTCCGGACACCCGAGGCGACCGTCCAACTCGACACCTACACCGTGCAGTTGACGCGGTCCTATGACGAGCTCCCGATCGCCGGGATGGCGGATCTGCTGAACGAGGCGCAGACGAAGACGGTCGCCGGCCACCCCGCGGTGCTCTACTCGACCCAGACGATCGCCATCCGCTTCAACCTCGGCGGCGGCAAGTCGGAGACCGGCCCCGGCGGCGTCGCCCGCGCCCTGGTCGTCGCCCCGGACGTCAAGGACGGCGGCGGCTCCTACGAACTCACCGTCTGGCGCCAGGACAGGATGCGGCCGGACGACACGGCGCTGCTGCGCATCGCGGAACAGGTGCTGCCCACCGTCCCGGGCTGGACGACGTCCGGATGACGTCCGGATGACGTCCGGATGACGGCCGCGGGCGGTGACGCCCGCCGGGCGCGGGCGCTCGGCCGACAGCACGTCACCCGCCGGGCGATCGGCCGCTGACGGCCGTCGCGGTCATCTCGCCGCCCACGACCGCGCCGAAGGCCGGCGCCCCGGGGGAGGAGCGCCGGCCTTGCGGTCACGGGACACCGTGCGCGTCGGTCGACGGGACGGAACCGTGTCGTGCCGGTCTCAGGCGACCAGCTCGGTCCGCTCCGGCCTGCCCGGCCGCACCGGCTCCTCCGTCCGTGCCTCGGTCGCGGGCGGCCGGGGCTTGCCGTCCCGCATCACCAGCGTCGCCAGGATCGCCGCCGCGAGGACGCCGATCGCGCTGACCGCGAACGTCGTCGTCATCGAGGCGGTGAAGGCCTCCCGGGCCGCCCGGACCAGGCCCGCGTCCTGGCCGGCCACCGCGAGCGCGCCGCCGATCGACCGCCGGGCCGGCTCGGGGGCGTCGGCCGGCATCCTGGCGGCGAAGCCGCTGGTCAGCAAGGAGCCGAGGATCGCGATGCCGAGGGCGGTGCCGGCCTGCTGGATGGTGTCGTTGAGGGCCGAGCCGACGCCGGCCCGGTCCTCGGGGATGGTGCTCATCAGCGCGCCGACGGCGGCCGGCATGGCGAGGCCCGCGCCGAGGCCGAGCAGCCCGAGGGCGATCGCCGGGGCGGTGACGCCCGAGTCGGCGTCGACCGTGGTCAGCAGGGCGAAGCAGGCGACCATCCCGAGCATGCCCGCCAGGATCACGAACCGGTTGCCGATCCTCGCCGCCAGCTTCACGCCCACGCCGTTGCCGATCAGCGCGGCCACCGCGAGCGGCAGGAAGGCGAGGCCCGCCTCGACGGGGGAGTAGCCGAGGACGAACTGCAGGTACTGGGTGAGGACCAGCAGCAGCCCGCCGTTGCCGATCTGGACCAGGGCCAGCGACAGCGAACCGCCGCTGAAGTTGCGGTGCTTGAACAGGGCCAGCGGGACCATCGGCGAGGAGGTGACGTTCTCCCAGACCACGAAGCCCGCCAGGCCCGCCACGGCGACCGCCAGCGAGAGCGTGGAGCGGCCGCCGAACGCGCCGTGCTGGGGAAGCTCGATGATCCACCAGACCAGGGCGGTCATGCCGATCGCGGAGAGCACCGCGCCCAGCGGGTCGGGCTTCTGCCACGGCGCCTTGGACTCCGGCATCAGGACCACGGCGGCGACGATCGCCAGGAAAACGACCGGGACGTTGATGAGGAAGATGGAGTGCCAGGAGAACCGGTCGATCAGGAGCCCGCCCAGCACCGGGCTGCCGACCAGGCCCAGCATCGACACCGAGCCCCATGCCGCCATCGCCCTGCCGCGCTCCTCCTCGTCGAAGACGGTGATGAGGATGGAGAGGGTGGACGGCAGGATCAGCGCCCCGCCGACGCCCATGGCGGTGCGCACGGCGATCACCTCGGCGGGATCGGCGCACACCGTCGCGGCGAGCGAGGCCGCCCCGAAGACCGTCAGTCCCAGGAGCATCACCTTCCGGCGGCCGAAGCGGTCGCCGAGGCTTCCGGAGGTCAGCAGCAGCCCGGCGAAGACCAGGATGTAGGAGTCGAGGATCCACTGGGTGTCCTGGGCGCTCGCGCCGAGGTCCTCGGTCATCGAGGGCACCGCCACGGTGAGCGCCATGCTGTCGATCGTCAGCACCAGCGTGCTCAGGCACAGCACGACGAGGATCCACCAGCGGCGTGGATTACGGGTTTCCATGACGTCCTGTCCCTTCGCGATGCGCACGCCGTTCCCGGACTGCGCACACTGTTCCGTCTCTTGCGTACGGTGTTCCGTCCGCTGCGCACACTGTACGCATGACGGAACGGTGTGCGCAAGGAGGGAACTCTGTACGCTGGTAGCGCACGATGTACGCCAGAAGACCGCCGAGCCCTTTGGGAGTGGAGCCGTGACCGCCAGGACGAAGAACGCCGACCCCGTGCCGTCCGTCTGGACCCGGCAGCGCCGCGAGCCCGACCAGCCCGCGCTCAGCCGCGACGCCATCGTGCGCGAGGCGGTCGCCATGCTGGACGCGGACGGCGTCGAGGCGCTGAGCATGCGCAAGCTGGGCGCCCGGCTGAACGCGGGCGCGACCTCCCTCTACCGGCACGTCGCCACCAAGGACGAGCTGATGGAGCTGGCCGTGGACGAGGTCGCCGCCGAGATCCGGGTGCCGGACGCGGGCGCCCCCGACTGGCGGGCCGCCGTCACCGAGGCCGCCGCCGCCTTCCGCGCGACGAGCCTGCGCCACCCCTGGCTGTCGGCGGTCCTGGGCCAGGCCGGCCTCGCCTACCTGGGCCCCAACCTCATGACCTTCTCCGAGCGCCTGGCCGCGCTGTTCACGGCCGCCGGCTTCCCCGAGCCGAGCCGCGCCATCGACACCGTGCTGTCCTACGTCATCGGCATGAGCACCACCGAGGCCGCCTGGCTCACCACCGTCGCCCGCTCGGGCGAGAGCGAGGCCGACTTCGTCGCCCGCCTCATGCCGGCCGCCCAGCGGGCCGCGGCCGGCCACGAACACCTCGCCGGCGGCTACGCGGACACCGCCGCGTCGGCCGCCGACCCCGCGGCCGTGCGCGACGAGAAGTTCCACTACGGCCTGCAGGTGGTCCTGGACGGCCTGTCCCTGCGCCTGCCCGCCCAGCCGGTCGCACCGGGCCATCGCCCGGCGTGAACGGCCCTGCCTACGGGGCGAGTTCCAGGCGTACCGCGCAGGCCTTGAACTCCGGCATGCGGGAGGTGGGGTCGAGGGCCGGGTTGGTGAGGGTGTTGGCGCGGCCCTCGCCCGGCCAGTGGAACGGCATGAACACGGTGTCCGGGCGGATGCCGGGGGTGATCCGGGCCGGGGCGACGGCGCGTCCGCGCCGGGACACGACCGCCACCCGGTCGCCCTCGGCGGCCCCGAGCCGCGCGGCCAGCCGCGGATGCAACTCCACGAAGGGGCCGGGGGCGGCGGCGTTCAGCTCGTCCACGCGCCGGGTCTGCGCGCCGGACTGGTACTGCGCGACGACCCGCCCGGTGGTGAGGAGCACGGGATAGTCGTCGTCCGGCTCCTCGGCGTTCGGACGGTGCGAGACCGGCACGAAGCGGGCCCGGCCGTCCGGGGTCGCGAACCGGTCCAGGAAGAGCCGGGGCGTGCCGGGCGCCGGCTCGTCGTCGCGCGCCGGACAGGGCCAGAACACCCCGTTCTCCTCGGCGAGCCTGCGGTAGGTGATCCCGGAGTAGTCCGCGACGCCGCCCGCGCTGGCCCGCCGCAGCTCCTCGAAGACCTCCTCGGGCTCGGCCGGGAAGCCCTTCTCGACGCCCAGCCGGCCCGCCAGCTCGTGCAGCACATCCAGGTCGCTGCGCACGCCGTCCGGAGCGGTGATCGCCTGCCGCCGCAGCAGGACCCTGCCCTCCAGGCTGGTCGTCGTCCCCGTCTCCTCCGCCCACTGGGTGACCGGCAGGACGACGTCCGCGAGGGCCGCCGTCTCCGACAGCACGACATCGCAGACGGCGAGGAATTCGAGGGACCGGATGCGCTCCTCGACGTGCGCCGCGCGCGGCGCCGACACCACCGGGTTCGACCCCATGAGCAGCAGCGAGCGGATGTCCGTCCCCAGGGCGTCCAGCAACTCGTAGGCGCTGCGCCCCGGGCCCGGCAGGGAGTCGGGGTCCACGCCCCACACCCCGGCCACGTGCGCCCGCGCCGCCGGGTCGTCCAGCTTGCGGTAGCCGGGCAACTGGTCGGCCTTCTGGCCGTGCTCGCGTCCGCCCTGTCCGTTGCCCTGTCCGGTCAGACAGCCGTAGCCGCTGAGCGGCCGTCCCGCCCGGCCCGTCGCCAGGCACAGGTTGATCCACGCGCCGACCGTGTCGGTCCCCTTGGACTGCTGCTCGGGTCCGCGCGCGGTGAGCACCATCGCGGCCTCGGGCTCGCAGAACAGCCGGACGGTCTCCCGCAGTTGCGGAACGGACACCCCCGTGATCCGTTCCACGTGCTCCGGCCAGTGGGCCATGGCGGCCGCCCGGGCGTCCTCCCAGCCGACGGTGCGCTCGCGCACGTACTCCTCGTCGACCCGTCCTTCGGCGACGATCAGGTGCAGCAGGCCGAGGGCGAGCGCCAGATCCGTCCCGGGCCGGGGCGCCAGATGCAGGTCGGCCTGTTCGGCGGTCTTCGTGCGGCGCGGATCGATCACGATCAACGTGCCGCCGTTCTCCCGCAGTTCGCTGAAGAACCGCAGCGAGGGCGGCATGGTCTCGGCGAGGTTGGAACCCACGAGGATCACGCACCCCGTCCGCGGGACGTCCTCCAGCGGGAAGGGCAGCCCCCGGTCGAGCCCGAACGCCTTGACGCCGGCCGCCGCGGCGGACGACATGCAGAAACGGCCGTTGTAGTCGATCTGCGAGGTGCCGAGCACGACCCGCGCGAACTTGCCCAGCGCGTACGCCTTCTCGTTGGTCAGCCCGCCCCCGCCGAACACGCCGAGCGCGTCGGCCCCGTGCTCGTCCCGCACCCGGCTCAGCTCCCCGGCGACCCGGTCCAGCGCCTCCTCCCAGGTGGCCGGCACGAGCGAGTCGCCCGAACGCACCAGTGGGGAGGTCAGCCGCACCCGCGAGGAGAGCACCGCCGGCGCGGTACGGCCCTTGCCGCACAGCGCGCCCCGGTTGACCGGGAAGTCGGGGCGCTCGACCACCTCGACGCCCCCCGTGGGCAGGGGCGACAGGGCCATCCCGCACTGCAGGGCGCAGTACGGGCAGTGGGTGGGCGTCGAGGCGGTCTGCATGCGGTTCAGCGTGCTTCGGCCGTGTTACGCGCCGTGCGGTCTCCTGTTACGGCGGTGTGGTGGTGCCCTCCCCGCCGCTCCCCGGGCCGCGTGAGGAGCGCCGGGGACCGGCGTACGCGGTCCTGCCGTGTGTCATGGGCCGTCCTGACGCCGTCACCCGGCGGCGCCGAGCGCCCGCGCCACGCCCCGCTCCTTCGGGCCGAGGAACCGGGGGTCCGGCTCGAACACCGCGTCCAGAACCGCCTTGCCGGCCGCGAGGACCTCCCGGGCGCCCCCGTAGTACCAGGTCACGTCGTGTCTCGCGTCGACCCCGACGCCGTAGGACTCCACCCCCGCCGCCTCGCACAGGGCGACGGCCCGGCGGATGTGGAAGCCCTGGCTGATCAGCACGGCCCTGTCCACGCCGAAGATCTTCTTGGCGCGGACGCAGGAGTCCCAGGTGTCGAACCCCGCGTAGTCGCTGACGATCCGCGTGTCGGGCACCCCGTGCCGGGTGAGGTAGGCGCGCATCGCGTCGGGCTCGTCGTAGTCCTCGCGGCTGTTGTCGCCGGTGACCAGGACGACCTCGATCCGCCCCGCCCGGTACAGCGTCGCCGCCGCGTCCAGCCGGTGCGCGAGATACGGCGACGGCTCGCCGTCCCACAGTCCCGCGCCGAACACCACGGCGACCTCGGTGCGCGGTGCGTCGGCGGTCGTCCCCAGCCGGCCGGCCGTGGACACGAACAGCCAGGTGGCCGGCAGCAGCGCCAGCACGCACCCGGCCATGACGGCCTGCACCGACCGGCGCCGGCCGGCGCGGGTGCGCGGCCATCGCGGCCGACGGATCTTCATACGGTGTCCCCCAGGTCGAACAGATCGAGCAGATGGAGCAGGCCGGGCGGATCGACCGGGCCGGGCGGGCCGGGCAGGCCACGAACCGGAAAGGCCGGAAGACCGGAAAGCCGGAAAGCCGGAAAGCCGGAAAGCCGGAAAGCCGGAAAGGCCGAACAGGCCGAACCTCTTCGGCCCGGGAAGACGCGACCGGCGGTGATCCGGTTCGAGCGTCCCCGCCACGAGCCGCATCTCACACCGGCCCTGGGCCCGCCGTGAACGGCCGGAAAACACTCGTGACGGTCAGGCAACGGGGGGGCAACCTCGTGCCGTCACCATGGACGCATGAGCCAGCCAAGCCTCGTCCAGCTCGACGCCCGCCGGCGCGCCTGCCGGCCCACGCTGGTCGTCGTCGCCCACGGCAGCCGCGACCCGCGCGCGCTGAGCACCGTCCGCGCCCTCCTGGACGACGTCCGCGCCCGCCGCCCCGGCCTGCCGGTGCGTCTCGGCCACATCGAGCTCAACGAGCCGCTGCTGACGGACACCCTCGCCGGGCTCGACGCCCGCGACACCGCCGAGGCCGTCCTGGTCCCCCTGCTCCTGGCCCGCGGCCACCACGTCAAGCGGGACATCCCCGAGACGGCCGCGGCGGCCCGGGTACGCACGCGCTTGGCCGCGCCGCTGGGTCCGCACCCCCTGCTGGCCGACGCCCTCCTCGCCCGGCTCGTCGAGGCGGGCTGGCGCTCCGACATGACGCGCGCGGAGCGCGCCGCGAGCGCGGTCGTCCTCGCGGCCGCGGGCTCCCGCGACCCGGACTCGGCCGTCGACACCCGCCGCACGGCCCGGCTCCTGGCCGCACGGCTCGGCGTCCCGGTGGTCCCCGCCTACGCCTCGACGGCGACCCCGACGATCGCCACGGCGGTCCGCGCGCTGGCGGCCAGGGGCCGCGAGAGAGTGGCGGTCGCCTCCTGCTTCACCGCCCCCGGCCGCTTCGCGACGGAGTGCGCGCAGGCGGCCCCCTGGATCGCGTCGGCGCCGCTGGGCACCCACCCGGCGATGGCCGACCTGCTGCTCCACCGCTACGACCAGACCCTCGTGGCGGGAGCCGGTAGCAGCGCGGCCTGACCGGCGCGCGGCCGCGTCGACCGTCGACGTGCGGCTCCGCCGCGCCGGGTGCGACCGGCCGTACACCGCGGGTGAGCCGCCGAGGCGCCGTACCCGGCAGCCGGGTACGCGCCCGATTGTCACCGCCGCCGCTTACTGTCGAGACATGCCCTACGACGTGCCGTCAACCGAACGCTGGGCGGCGGAGCCCGACAAACGCCCTGGCCGCACCGCCTTCCAACGCGACCGCGCCCGCATCCTGCACTCCTCGGCGCTGAGAAGACTCGCCGGCAAGACCCAGGTGGTGACGCCCGGCACCCGCACGGACGTCTGGGACGCCACCCCCCGCACCCGCCTCACCCACTCCCTGGAGTGCGCCCAGGTGGGGCGCGAACTCGGCGCGGCCCTGGGCTGCGACCCCGACCTGGTCGAGGCGGCCTGTCTCTCCCACGACCTCGGCCACCCGCCGTTCGGCCACAACGGGGAACAGGCGCTGAACGACTTCGCGCGGGACTGCGGCGGCTTCGAGGGCAACGCCCAGTCGCTCAGGCTCCTCACCCGCATCGAGCCCAAGCGCTTCACCCCCGAGGGCTCCGTGGGCCTCAACCTCACCCGGGCCGCCCTCGACGCCGCCACCAAGTACCCCTGGCCCCGGGGCGCCCACCCCACCGACCCCGCCTCCCCGAAGTTCGGCGTCTACGAGGACGACAGGCCCGTCTTCGACTGGGTCCGCAAGGAGGCCCCCGGCACCCGCACCTGCTTCGAGGCGCAGGTCATGGACTGGGCGGACGACGTGGCGTACTCGGTCCACGACGTGGAGGACGGCCTGCACGCGGGACACGTCGACCCCGGCTGCCTGCACGCCGAACCCGAACGCCAGGAGGTCTTCCTGGTCGCCGTCGGCCGCTACGTCCCCGCCGGGACCGACCCGGCCGAACTCGCGGCGGCCCTCGACCGCCTCCAGGACCAGGACTGGTGGCCGCACGGTTACGACGGCACGGCGGTGGCCCAGGCCCGCCTCAAGGACGCCACCAGCCAGCTCATCGGCCGCTTCTGTCTCGCCGCCGAGGGCGCCACCCGCGCACGGCACGGAACGGGCCCCCTCAGCCGTTACGACGCCGAACTCGTCGTCCCGCACGAGACCCGCCTGGAGTGCGCCGTCCTCAAGGCGGTCGCCGACCGGTACGTCATGCAGCGCGCCGAACAGGCGATCCTGCGCGCCGACCAGCGCGTCGTCATCAGCGAGCTCGCCGACGCCTTCACCGTGCGCGCCCCCGACGGCCTCGATCCCCAGTTCCGCGCCCTGTTCGACCGGGCGCCCGACGACCGCGCCCGCAAACGCGTGATCGTGGACCAGATCGCCTCCCTGACCGACGCCTCGGCCCGCGCGCTGCACGCCCGGCTGACGGTGCGCACGAGACCGTGACCGAGAGGCGCGCCGGGTGCGCCCAAACGGGCCCGAACGGACCCCGGCGCGCCGTGATCGGGCACGTCCCCCTTCCCCCATCACGCTCCGTGCGGGACGCTCGCATGGGGCGGCACGCACAGTTCCGTCCGGGGGACACCCCCCAGACCCGGTAGGAGGCATCACGTGGTCGACGCGGATCAGACATTCGTCATCGTCGGAGGAGGCCTGGCCGGCGCCAAGGCGGCCGAGACGCTGCGGGCGGAGGGCTTCACCGGCCGCGTGATACTGATCTGCGACGAACGCGACCACCCCTACGAGCGACCGCCGCTGTCCAAGGGATACCTGCTCGGCAAGGACACGCGCGAGAGCGTCTTCGTGCACGAGCCCGCCTGGTACGCGCGCAACGACATCGAACTGCACCTCGGCCAGACCGTCGACGCCATCGACCGCGCCGCGAAGACGGTCCGCTTCGGCGACGACGGCACCCTCGCCCACTACGACAAGCTGCTCATCGCCACCGGCGCCGAACCGCGCCGGCTGGACGTCCCCGGCACCGACCTCGCGGGCGTGCACCATCTGCGCCGGCTCGCGCACGCCGAGCGCCTCAAAGGCGTCCTGGCCGCCCTCGGCCGGGACAACGGCCACCTGGTGATCGCCGGCGGCGGCTGGATCGGCCTGGAGGTCGCGGCCGCGGGCCGTGAGTACGGCGCCGAGGTCACCGTCGTGGAGCCGGAGCCCACCCCGCTGCACGGCGTGCTCGGCCCGGAGCTGGGCGCGCTCTTCGCCGACCTGCACCGCGAGCACGGCGTGCGCTTCCACTTCGGCGCCCGGCTCACCGAGATCGTGGGCCAGGACGGCATGGTCCTGGCCGCCCGCACCGACGACGGCGAGGAGCACCCGGCCCACGACGTCCTCGCGGCGATCGGCGCGGCCCCGCGGACCGCGCTCGCGGAGGCGGCGGGCCTGGAGCTGGCCGACCGCGCCCACGGCGGCGGCGTGGCCGTGGACGCCTCGCTGCGCACGTCCGACCCGGACGTCTACGCGGCCGGCGACGTGGCGTCCTTCCCGCACGGCCTCTTCGACACCCGGCTGCGGGTCGAGCACTGGGCCAACGCCCTGAACGGCGGCCCAGCGGCCGCCCGCGCGATGCTCGGCAAGGAGGTCGCCCACGACCGCGTGCCCTACTTCTTCTCCGACCAGTACGACCTGGGCATGGAGTACAGCGGCTGGGCCCCGCCGGGCTCGTACGACGAGGTGGTGATCCGCGGCGACGCGGGCAAGCGGGAGTTCATCGCGTTCTGGGTCAAGGAGGGCCGCGTCCTGGCCGGGATGAACGTGAACGTGTGGGACGTCACAGGGCCGATCCAGAAGCTGATCGCCTCGCGGACCGCCGTGGACACCGAGGCCCTGGCCGACCCCCACGTGCCGTTGGAGAGCCTCAACGCCTGACCCCGGGCCACCGGTCGCCGAGCCGGAGACCCCCGGTCACCGGCACCGGGCCACCGGCACCGGGCCACCGGCACCGGGCGACCGGCAACCGGCAGCCGGTGACCGCGCCCTCCGAAGGCCCCCGGGTCACCGACACCGGGCCACCGGCAACCGGCAACCGGCAGCCGGTGACCGGCGCCCGCCCCCCCGGAGGCCCCGGGCCACCGGCAACCGGCAACCGGCAGCCGGTGACCGGCGCCCGCCCCCCCCGGAGGCCCCGGGTCACCGGCACCGGGCCACCGGCAACCGAAACCGGTGACCGGCGCCCGCGCCCCCCGGAGGTCCTGGGTCACCGGCACCGGGTCATCGGCAGCGGTGACCGGCGCCCGCGCCCTCCGAAGGCCCGGGTCTCGGGCACGTGGGCGCGGGCGCGGGGGCGCGTAGGTGCGGGTCGTGCGCGGTGGGCCGGTTCCGCTGCGGCGGCGGGCGGCACCCGGTCACGGCCCGCGCCGGTCAGGCCTCGCGCCCGGTCACCGCTCGCCGGGGATGTCGGCGCGCCCCCGTAGAATCACCACGTGGCAGGACGGATCAACGACGAGGACGTGAAGGCTGTTCGGGACGCGGTCCCGATCGACGCCGTGGTGTCCGAGTACCTCCAGCTGCGCAACGCGGGCGGCGGCAACCTCAAGGGCCTGTGTCCCTTCCACGACGAGAAGTCGCCCTCCTTCCAGGTCAGCCCGAGCAAGGGCCTCTTCCACTGCTTCGGCTGCCAGGAGGGCGGCGACACCATCACGTTCGTGATGAAGGTCGACCACCTCACCTTCTCCGAGGCCGTCGAGCGCCTGGCGGCCCAGGCCGGCATCACGCTGCGCTACGAGGAGGGCGGCTACAACCCCGCCAACCAGCGCGGAGAGCGCATCCGTCTGGTCGAGGCCCACAAGATCGCCGCCGAGTGGTACGCCGAGCAGCTCGCGGTGAGCCCCGAGGCCGACACCGGCCGGATCTTCCTCGCCGAGCGCGGCTTCGACCAGGCAGCCGCCGTCCACTTCGGCGTCGGCTACAGCCCCCAGGGCTGGGACCACCTCACCCGCTTCCTGCGCGGCAAGGGCTTCACCGACAAGGAGATCCTCCTCTCCGGTCTCGCCCAGGAGGGCCGCCGCGGGCCCATCGACCGCTTCCGGGGCCGGCTGATGTGGCCCATCCGCGACATCGGCGGCGAGGTCGTCGGCTTCGGCGCGCGCAAGCTGTACGAGGCCGACAACGGGCCGAAGTACCTCAACACCCCCGACACCGCGATCTACCGGAAGTCCCAGGTCCTCTACGGCATCGACCTCGCGAAGAAGGACATCGCCAAGTCGTCCCGCGCGGTCGTCGTCGAGGGCTACACCGACGTCATGGCCTGCCACCTCGCGGGCGTCACCACCGCCATCGCGACCTGCGGCACGGCCTTCGGCGGCGACCACATCAAGATCCTGCGCCGGCTGCTGATGGACAACGGCAGCGCCCGCGTCATCTTCACCTTCGACGGCGACGCGGCCGGCCAGAAGGCGGCCCTGCGCGCCTTCGAGGACGACCAGAAATTCGCCGCCGAGACGTACATCGCCATCGCGCCGGACAATATGGACCCCTGCGACCTGCGCCTGGCCAAGGGCGACGAGGCGGTCGCCGACCTCGTCGAACCCCGCACCCCGCTCTTCGAGTTCGCGCTGCGCCAGATCGTCGTCCGCTACGACCTCGACACCCCGGCGGGCCGCGCCGCCGCCCTCGACGAGGCCGCGCCCATCGTCGCCCGCATCAAGAACAGCGGCGCCCAGCACGAGGTCGCCGTCCAGCTCGCCGGCATGCTCGGCATCCTGGACACCCAGTTCGTCGTCAAGCGCGTCGCCCAGCTGGCCCGTTGGGCCCGCGACCGCGGCGGCAAGGGCCCGGCCCCGGCCGGACGCGGCCCGCAGCAGTACGAGGCCTCCCCCCGGCGCGGCGCGGGCGGCCCCGCCCTCAACCTCCGCAACGCCGTCTACGCCACCGAGCGCGAACTGCTCAAACTCGCCCTCCAGCGGCCCGAACTGGTCTCCCCGGCCTTCGACGCGTACGGCGTCGACGAGTTCACCGCCGCCCCCTACGCGGCCGTTCGCCAGGCCATCATGGACGCGGGCGGCGCCGAGTGGGGCGTCAAGGACGGGTCGGAGTACCTCGTACGGGTGCGGGAGGCCGCGCCCGACGACGTGGTCCGGGCGATGGTGACCGAACTCGCGGTCGAGGCGATCATGCGCCGCACGGTCGACGAGAACTACGCGGGCGAGCAGCTCGTGACCGTCCGCCGGAGGGCGGTGAGCCGGCGGATCACCGAGTTGCAGAGCACGCTGACCCGCCTCGGCCACGCGGACCCGGCCCAGGCGGCCGCCGTCCAGAACGAGATGATGATTCTGACCAGGTACGACAGGGCGTTGCAGCACGAGGGCCCCTCCGCGCTCTGAGCAGCCGTCCGCGGCAGGGTGTCCGCCGCGTGACGCTCCGGACGCAAAAAGTCACCGCACGCCCCTCGTGGCGAGGTTGTGTCGTACCCCACACTGGTCCCGGTGCCTGAGTCCTCGGAGCGGTCCCCCGCAGTACCGCCGCCGCTCACCTCAGCAGCGATCATCCTGGAGGTCGCCCCCGTGCAGACCCAGACCCTGACCCAGACCGACCGCACCGCCGAAAGCCCGGCCGAGGCCGCCGAGGCCGACGCCGAGGCCGACGCCGAGACCGACGCCGAGACCGACGTCCTGGCCTCGGTTCCGCCGCAGAGCCGCACCGCGCACCACCCCGAGACCGAACCCGGGGCCGAAGCCGGGGCCGAAGCCGGGGCCGAAGCCGGGGCCGAAGCCGAGGTCGAGGCCGAGGTCGAGGCCGAGCCCGCCGAACCGCCCGCCGAGGCGCTCGAAGAGGGCCCGGAACCGGAGCCCGTCGCGGCGCCGACACGCGCCCGGGCCGCCGACAGCGGCAGCCCCTCCTCCGACCTGTTCCGCCAGTACCTGCGCGAGATCGGCCGGATCCCGCTGCTCACCGCGGCCGAGGAGGTCGAGCTCGCCCGTCGCGTGGAGGCGGGCCTGTTCGCGGAGGACAGACTGACCGGCGCCTCCGACCTGGACAGCCAACTGGCCCTCGACCTCGACCGGTTGGTCGTCATGGGCCGGATGGCCAAGCGCCGCCTCATCGAGGCGAACCTCCGGCTCGTGGTGTCCGTCGCCAAACGCTACGTCGGCCGCGGGCTCACCATGCTCGACCTCGTCCAGGAGGGCAACCTCGGCCTGATCCGCGCGGTCGAGAAGTTCGACTACGCCCGCGGCTACAAGTTCTCCACCTACGCCACCTGGTGGATCCGGCAGGCCATGTCCCGCGCCCTCGCCGACCAGGCCCGCACCATCCGCGTCCCGGTCCATGTCGTCGAACTGATCAACCGGGTCGTCCGCGTGCAGCGCCGCATGCTCCAGGAACGCGGCTACGAGCCCACCCCCGAGGAAGTGGCCGGCCAGCTGGACCTCCCGCCCGAGCGCGTCGGCGAGGTGCTGCGCCTGGCCCAGGAGCCGGTCTCCCTGCACGCCCCGGTGGGCGAGGAGGACGACGTGGCCCTCGGCGACCTCATCGAGGACGGCG
Organism: Streptomyces sp. NPDC058291; assembly: GCF_042880855.1. Classification (NCBI taxonomy): domain Bacteria; kingdom Bacillati; phylum Actinomycetota; class Actinomycetes; order Kitasatosporales; family Streptomycetaceae; genus Streptomyces; species Streptomyces sp. NPDC058291. Next base: position 172,289 of record NZ_JBHVYK010000002.1, on the reverse strand, counting down.
ACGCGGCCAGCCCCGTCGAGTCGGCCGCCTTCCTGCTGCTGCGCGAGCATCTGGACGCCGTGCTCTCCACCCTCGGCGAACGCGAGCGGAAGGTCGTCCAGCTGCGTTACGGACTGGCGGACGGCCGGCCGCGCACCCTGGAGGAGATCGGCCGCATCTTCGGCGTGACGCGCGAGCGGATCCGGCAGATCGAGTCGAAGACGCTGAACAAGCTGAGGGACCACGCGTTCGCGGATCAGCTCCGCGGCTACCTGGACTGATCCGCCGCGGCCCCGCGGAGCCGCTCGCCGTCCCCGGGCGAGCGGCCCCTGCGGCGACCCCGGCTAGTCCACCTCGGCCACCGCCTGCGCGAACTGCGCCTTGTACAGCCGCGCGTAGGCGCCGTCGGCCGCCAGCAGCTCGGCGTGCGCGCCCTGCTCGACGATCGAGCCGTTCTCCATCACCAGGATCGTGTCGGCGTCCCGGATGGTCGACAGCCGGTGCGCGATGACGAACGACGTCCGTCCGTGCGCCAGCTTCGCCATGGCCTTCTGGATCAGCACCTCGGTGCGGGTGTCGACGGAGCTGGTGGCCTCGTCGAGCACCAGGATCGTCGGATCCGACAGGAACGCCCGCGCGATGGTGATCAGCTGCTTCTCGCCGGCGCTGACCCCGCTGCCCTCGTCGTCGATCACGGTGTCGTAGCCGTCGGGCAGCGTGCGCACGAACCGGTCGGCGTGCGCGGCCCGCGCCGCCTCCTCGATCTCGCTCCGGGGGACGTCCCTGGACGCGCCGTACGCGATGTTCTCCGCGATGGTGCCGCCGAACAGCCAGGTGTCCTGCAGCACCATCCCGATCCCGGCGCGCAGCTCGTCGCGGGACATCCTCGCGATGTCGACGCCGTCCAGGGTGATGCGCCCGCCGGAGACGTCGTAGAACCGCATGAGCAGGTTGACCAGCGTCGTCTTGCCCGCGCCCGTCGGGCCCACGATGGCGACCGTGTGGCCGGGCTCCACCGTCAGCGACAGGTCCTCGATCAGCGGCTTCTGCGGGTCGTACCGGAACGACACGTGCTCCAGCGCCACCCGCCCGCGCAGCTCGGCGGGCCGCTCGGCCGCCACCGGGTCCGCCTCCTGCTCCTGCGCGTCCAGGAGTTCGAAGACCCGCTCGGCCGAGGCGACACCGGACTGCACCAGGTTGGCCATCGACGCGAGCTGCGTCAGCGGCATCGAGAACTGGCGCGAGTACTGGATGAACGCCTGCACATCACCGATGGACAGGGAACCGGACGCGACGCGCAGCCCGCCGACCACCGCGACCAGCACGTAGTTGAGGTTCGACACGAACATCATCAGCGGCTGCATGACCCCGCTGTTGAACTGCGCCTTGAACCCGGCCTCGTACAGCGCGTCGTTCTGCTCGGCGAACTGCTGGGCCGACTCCTCCTGGCGGCCGAACACCTTCACCAGCGCGTGGCCGGTGTACATCTCCTCGATGTGGGCGTTGAGCTTGCCGGTGGTGCGCCACTGCTGCACGAAGTGCGGCTGCGACCGCTTGCCCACGCGCGTGGCGACGACGAACGACAGCGGCACGGTCACCAGCGCGACCAGCGCCAGGATCCACGACACCCAGAACATCATCACCAGCACGCCGACGACGGTCAGCAGCGAGTTGATCAGCTGACCCATCGACTGCTGGAGCGTCTGCCCGATGTTGTCGATGTCGTTGGTGGCGCGGGACAGCACCTCGCCGCGCTGGCGCTTGTCGAAGTACGACAGCGGCAGCCGGGACAGCTTCGTCTGCACGTCCTCGCGCATCCGGAACATCGTCCGGTTGACGGCCCGGTTGACCAGGCGCGTCGCCACCGCCATCAGCAGACCGGCGATCAGGAACACCCCGATCGCGAACAGCAGGACCCGGCCGACCGAGTCGAAGTCGATGCCCTTGCCGGGGGTGAAGTCGGTGCTCTCGAGCATGTCGGCGACACCGCTGTCGCCGCGCTCGCGCATCGAGTCGAGGACCTGCTCCTTGCTCGCGCCGGCCGGCATCTCCCGCCCGACGATGCCCGCGAAGACCAGGTCGGTGGCCTTGCCGAGGATCTTCGGCCCGACCACGCTGAGGCCGACGCTCAGCGTCACACAGGCCAGCATCGTGAAGAGCGTGATCCGCTCCGGCCTGAACCGGGCGAGCAGCCGCCTGCCGGAGGCCTTGAAGTCCAGCGAGTGGCTGTCGGGGCCGGTGCCGGCCATCATGCGTCCCATGGGCCCGGCCATCAGGCGGCCTCCGCTTCCGTGAGCTGGGAGAGCACGATCTCCCGGTAGGTCTCGTTGTCCGCCATCAGCTCGTGATGCGAGCCGGCGCCGACGACCCGGCCCTCGTCCAGGACGATGATCCGGTCGGCGTCGCGGATGGTGGCCACCCGCTGGGCGACGATCACCACGGTCGCCTCCGCGGTCTCCTGCCCGAGTGCCGCCCGCAGCGCCGCGTCGGTGGCGTAGTCGAGGGCGGAGAAGGAGTCGTCGAAGAGGTAGATCTCCGGTCGCTGCACGAGCGTGCGCGCGATGGCGAGCCGCTGGCGCTGACCGCCGGAGACGTTCGTGCCGCCCTGCGCGATGGGGGAGTCCAGCCCGTTCTCCAGCTTGCTGACGAAGTCCCTGGCCTGGGCCACCTCCAGCGCGTGCCACAGCTCCTCGTCGGTGGCGTCGGGATTGCCGTAGCGCAGGTTGGTGGCGACCGTGCCGGCGAACAGGTACGGCTTCTGCGGCACGAGTCCGACGGTCCTGGCCAGCAGCGTGGGTTCGACCTCGGCCACCGGGACCCCGTCGACGAGCACCTCGCCCTCGGTGGCGTCGAACAGCCGGGGCACCAGCCCGAGCAGGGTGGACTTGCCGCTGCCGGTCGAGCCGATCACGGCTGTCGTCTCACCGGGTCGGGCCACGAGCTCGACGGCCTTGAGGACGGGCTCCTCGGCCCCGGGGTAACGGAACCCGGCCCCCCGGATCTCCAGGTGCCCGTGCCGGCGCAGCTCGGTGACCGGCGCCAGGGGCGGCACCACGGACGACGAGGTGTCCAGCACCTCCTGGATGCGCTCGGCGCACACCTCCGCGCGCGGCACCATCATGAACATGAAGGTGGCCATCATCACCGACATGACGATCTGCATCAGGTAGGCGAGGAACGCGGTCAGGTCACCGATCTGCATCCCGCCGCTGTCGATGCGGTGGGCCCCGAACCAGACCACCGCGATCGACGACAGGTTCACCGTCGTCATGACCACCGGGAACATCAGTGCCAACAGGTTGCCGGTCTTCAGCGACAAGTCGGTGAGGTCGGCGTTGGCCTTGCGGAACCGCTGCTGCTCGTACTCGTCCCGGACGAAGGCGCGGATCACCCGGTTGCCGGTGATCTGCTCGCGCAGCACCCGGTTCACGGTGTCCAGCCGCACCTGCATGGCCCGGAACAGCGGACGCAGCCGGCGCACGATCAGCGTCACGCAGACGCCCAGGGTCGGCACCACCGCGACCAGCACGCCGGACAGCGGCACGTCCAGGCCGAGCGCCAGCACGATGCCGCCCACGCACATGATGGGCGCCGACACCATCAGCGTGAACGTCATCAGGGCCAGCATCTGGATCTGCTGGACGTCGTTGGTGGTCCGGGTGATCAGCGTCGGCGCGCCGAACTGGCCGACCTCGCGGGCCGAGAAGGACTGGACCCGGTCGAAGACGGCACCCCGGACGTCACGGCCGAGCGCGGAGGCGGTCCTGGCGCCGTAGTACACGGCGCCGATGTTGCACACGACCTGCGCGAGCGAGACGGCGATCATCACACCGCCGAAGGACAGGATGTACCCCGTGTCCCCCTTGACGACACCGTTGTCGATGATGTGCGCGTTCAGCGTGGGCAGGTAGAGGGTGGCGCAGGTCTGCAGCAGCTGCAGCAGCACCAGCAGGATGATGGGTTTTCGGTAGGGCCTGAGGTAGGTCCTCAGCAGTCGTATGAGCACGCTGTGTCTCTCGGAGTCGGCGGGGAGAGGCATTGGTTGCCCCTGGCCCCTATCGTCGGACACTCCACCCGCGTTACCTCAACCGATTAAGCCGACAGCAGTGCTTTTACGGACTTCCCGCGCACGCCGCCGCGCGCCGGGCGCCCCCGATGCCCCCGGTGCTCCCTGCGCACCCTCGCGCTCCCGACAGGTCCGGCACGTCCCGCGCATCCGGAAAGTCCGTCATGTGCGGAACGCCCCTGGATGCGTCTGTTCCCGCACCGAGATGAACTGCTGCCGCACCGCCTGTCCCACGGCGAGGTCCTCGCCCGGGTCCAGCACCTGCGCCGCGGCTCCCTGCCAGGCGGGCGGGGTCCGCGGATCCAGCGTGCCCTGCGATGCGCCGAGCGCCCACGCGGCCTGCCGGGCCGCCCCGATCGCCGCGTAGTCCGCCGGCTGCGGCACGACCACCTGTGCCCCGAACAGCGCGGGCGCCGCCGCCTGCACCGCGGGCAGCTCCGCAGCGGCCCCGAGCAGGAAGATCCGCCGGACCTCCACGCCCCGGCCGCGCAACACGTCCAGCGCGTCCGCGAGCCCGCACAGCATCCCCTCGAACGCGGCCCGCGCGAAGTGCTCGGGCTTCATGGACTCACGGCGCAGCCCGGCCAGCGTCCCGGCCGTGTGCGGCAGGTTCGGGGTCCGCTCGCCCTCCAGATAGGGCAGCATGACGAGGCCGTGCGACCCCGGCGTCGACTTCATCGCCAGATCGGACAGCGCCTCCAGATCGGGCGCCCCCACGAGCTCGGCGGCCCCGCGCAGGGTCCGCACCGCGTTCAGGGTGGTGACGACGGGCAGGTGCATCCCGGTCGCGTCGGCCAGGGAGGTGATCATCCCGCTCTGGTCGACCAGCGCCTCGTGGTGCACGGCCATCACGGAACCGGAGGCGCCCAGGGACACGACCGCGTCCCCGTGCCCGATGCCCAGCCCCAGCGCCGCGGCCATCGTCTCGCCCGTCCCGGCGGAGATCAGCAGCCCCTCGGGCGTCGTGCCGGCCGCGTCGGACGGTCCGATCACCTCGGGCAGCATCGCCTGGTGGCCCAGCGCCAGCTCCACGAGATCCGACCGATAACCGCCGGTCGCGGCCGACCAGTAACCGGTGCCCGAGGCGCCGCCGCGATCGGTGGTTCGTCTCACGGGCCGCCCGAGCAACTGCCACACCAGCCAGTCGTGCGCCTGCAGCAGCACCGTGGTCCGCGCGGCGGCCTCCGGCTCGTTCTTCGCCAGCCAGCGCAGCTTGGTCACCGGCTGCGCGGCCTGCGGCACACACCCCACGGCCTGCGCCCACGCCTCGCGCCCGCCGAGCGCGTCGACCAGGTCCGCCGCCGCGACCTGCGCCCGCTTGTCCCCGCCGACCATCGCGGGCCGCACCGTGCCGCCCTGCGAGTCCAGGGGCACGACGGCGTTCTGCTGCGAGGACACGCCGATGGCCTGCACGCCCTCCAGCAGCCCGCCGCCCGCCGCCTCGCCCAGGGACAGCAGCCAGGCCTGCGGATCGACGTCGGAGGGCCGCCCGCCGCCCTCGGCGCCTTCCACCGGATGCGGCGCGTATCCCTGCCGGAGCACGGCTCCGGTGTCCGCGTCGCAGACGACGATACGAGTGAAATCGGGCGAACTGTCCAACCCGGCGACTATCCCCATGGCGAAAATTCTGCCGCACTTCCCGCTCGGCTTCGGCCGTCGGGCCTCACAGGGGTGACGGCCGTCCGACGGGCGGACCCGCGTCGTGCCTGGTCGCGCACGCGGCCACGCCCCCCGGGTCCCCCCGGGGGGCGTGGCGATTACGTGAAGAAAAGGACCGCGAGGGGACTGCGAGTACCGAGCGCACCGCAAGGCCGCGAGGGCCGC
>NZ_JBHVYK010000002.1:0-166320 GCF_042880855.1 Streptomyces sp. NPDC058291 | reverse complement strand
GGGCACCGCAAGGACCGCGGGCACCGCAAGGACCGCGGGCACCGCAAGGACCGCGGGCACCGCAAGGACCGCGAGGACCGGAAGAACCCCTGGGGGGCGGTAGGGGGACGGTCAGGGCGTGCTGCTGCTGCCCCAGTCGTCGCCCCCACCGTTGTGGGTGCTGCGTTCCTTCAGCGAGCGCACCCGGCCGGCCACCGACTCCGGCATCCGGTCGCCCACCTTGTCGCTGACCGCGTGGTACGCCTTGCCCGCGTACTGCCGGCCCTGCTGGGCTGCGGTCTCGGCGGTGTTGCGCACGGCGGGGTTCTGCGCGACCTGCCGGGCGGACTTCTTCAACTGCTCGTAGCGCTCGCGCCCGGCACGCGTGCCCAGTACGTAACCCAGAGCCAGTCCGACGACGAACGTGAGCTTGTAGCGCATCACTGCCACCCTTCCCTCGTGTAGGTCCCTGGCACGACGACGGCGCCGGGGGGAACCGATTGGCGGAGCACCCCCCTGCTTGCGCTAATGTATGTGTCGCAGAGAGCGAGCGCCCCCTGGCGAATACCCAGGTAGGCACGTTCGATGCAACGAGGCATTCCCCTGTAGCTCAATTGGCAGAGCAGCCGGCTGTTAACCGGCAGGTTACTGGTTCGAGTCCAGTCGGGGGAGCATCGTGAACGAGGGCCCCATGGGGGTCCTTTTTCATGTCGGTGTCACGCCGGCGGGAACCGTGCAGGCCAGGGGTGCTGTCCTCATGGTCACGGCAAGGCCGGCCAGCCGAAGCGTGAGATCGTATGAGCGGCTATGCTGCGGCAGACGGCGCGCACACATGTACGCGACACGCCGCTATGGGGCGGTAGCTCAGCCGGTTAGAGCAGCGGACTCATAATCCGTCGGCCGTGGGTTCGAGTCCCACCCGCCCCACCACTTGCTACGCGGGAAGAAACCTTCTGACCAGGCGCTTAGCCGGTAAGGGGTGAGTGCGGCAGGATCTTGGCGGCCCGTCCCGATCATGCAATCACGCCGGTTGGGACAATGTTGGGACGCCGGTCACGCGGCGGGACGCACCCCGTCGTCCGGCTCATCGCCCTCGGCGTTCGCGCTTGTCTCGGGAGCCTCCTCCTGCGCTTCCGGTCGGGTCGCCTTATCCCGCCGGGGGCCGGCCTTCTTCGAGCGGGGTACGACCGCGCTCGTGGACTCTGCCTCGGCGGTCAGAAGCTGCGGTAGGACGCTCGTGTAGGTGTCCGAGGTGATCTGGCGGGAGCTGTGCCCCAGCCGCTCTTGGACGACCTTGATGTCGGCCTTGCCGAGCAGCGCCAGCGTTGCAGACAGGTGCCGGGTGTCGTGCAGGCGGATAGGGGGCAGCCCAGACAGTTCGACGAGCCGGTTGAACCGTCGGCTGATCCAGTCGGGGTGGATCGCCTCGCCGTTCTCGTGGGTCCAGACCCGGTTGCTCTCGACCCATGCCTTCTGCCCGGACCACTGCTGCCGTTCCTGCTTCTGGGTTTCTCGCCACGCGGCCCACAGAGCGCGTGTCTGAGCGTCGAGCGTGACGGTGCGCACGCTGTCCTGCTTCGGGGCCTCGTCGTACATCCGGTAGGCGATCTCGACGGTCTGCGCGGAGATGCGGAACCACGATTTGGTCAGGCTGACCTCGCTCCACGGCAGCGCGCACATCTCACCGCGCCGGGGGCCCCGGAAGATGAACCCGTGCCACATGCCGCAGAGCCGGTCGTCGGCGATGAAGTCCAGGAACTCGCCGGTCTGCTCCGGGGTCCAGACCATGACGGGACTGGGTTTCACACCCGTGCGCTTCCACTCTTCGACCCGTTCCGGCGTCCAGACCAGTGCCTTGGGTCGCTTGATCGGGGGCAGCTCGACCATCGCGGCCCAGTTGGTCGTGTAGTCGCCGCGCTTGATACCGCTGCCCAAGAACGAGCTGAGGGTGGCGTTGATGCGGTGCATCGTGGAGGCGCTGGTGATCTTCCGCTTGCCCTTGCGGCCTTCTCGGAGGGCGGCGTTGGCGTCGAGGTAAGCGCGGCGCCTGGCGCGGCGCTCCTCCATCTTCCCCGCGGCGCGGACCCACGCCGTGTAGGCGGCGTCGCGAGCCTCCTGCAACTCCACTATCCGGCCGTGGTGGATCAGCCGCTCGGCGTTCTCCCGCTCGATCGCGTCGTACATCGCCTCGACGTGCCGCAGCCTGAGGTCTCGCCGCTTGATGTGCCCCAGGTGGGGTTCGAGGTAGAGGCGGACGTGCTCCTCGTACCCGTGGGAAGTTGTGCGGGCCAGGCTCCTCTTTCTCTTGAGCCAGGCTTCCAGGTCCTCTCCGACGGTGGCGTTGCTGAGGACGTCCGTGCCCTTGACGGCCTCGCGGTAGACCTCGGACGCCTTGACCTTCGCCGCATCCTTCGTGGGGAAGCCGCCACGGCGAACCCGCTGTCGCTTGCCGCCCTCGCCCGCTTCGAGCTCGAAGTAGAAGTACCAGCGGCCGTGGCCCTTCTGGTCTAGCTTGGGGCAGCTGGCACCCAGTAGTCGCCGCTTGGGGCGGCCACAGGCGTCGAGTGTCGGAGTGCCGCCTTCTCCGATCACGGGCTCCCGGCAGGCGCATTGCCGGTAGTAGCTGGGGTTGAACACGACCATCCCCTTCGTGGGCTCCGTTTGTGGATCTTCCGTGCCGGTCCTTGTCGAACCGATGGCCTATCTTGCCCCAACACTCCAGTGTTGGCGTATCCTTATGAGACGTTGGCGCGGGGGAGAACGCGACAACGGGAATGACAACGAAAGACGCCTCCGTAGCTACAGCCTCTGGGGCCAGCCCAATGACCCTGGAGGAACTGCTTGCGCTGCCGCCGACTGTGAACGTCACGACGGCCGCGCGGGCCCTGGGAATCGGTGTGCACAAGGCTTACAACTTGATCAAGGAGGGATCTTTCCCCGTGCAGACGCTCCCGCTGGGCAGCACGGTGAGGGTCCCTACGGCTGCGCTCTGGCAGGTGCTGGGAGTGACGCCACCTGCGCAGTGATCACCCGTAGCTTTGGCATAACGATTCCTAGGTCACGGCCCTCGCCGTGACCTAGGATCAGGCGGCTAGAGGAGGCGCATCAGAGAAGAACGGACGACCGCATGCCACGGCTCTACGGCTTCGACGACGCGTCGAAGCGTCGTCTGCGAGACGACGAAGTGGACCCGCTTCGCCAGATGGTGAGCCGGGCACTGAAAGGTCAGTCCAACGCGGACATCGCCGTGTGGGCGAACGGCGAGGGCTACCGGGGCACGCTCGGCGGCGAGTGGAAGGACGCGTCTGTCGGACGCCTCTTTCGCAACCCTGCCATCGCCGGACTGCGCTACGACGATGATGGCGAACTCGTCGACGCCGGCCACCCGGGCGCGATCACGCACGAAGAGTTCACGGCCCTCCTTGAGAGGGAGTCGAGCCGCAAGCCGGCCGAGGCCGCACCCCCCTACGACTACCTCCTGGTCGATGGCGGGTGCACGTGCGGAAAGTGCACGTGGCCGCTTCAGGGGGCACGGACCAACGCGGGAACCCCTGGCTACCGCTGTCGCCCCAAGGACAAAGACGGTCGGGGCGGGTGCGGCGAGGTCCGCATGGACGCCGAGCTGCTGGAGACCTACGTCGGCGAGCACGTCGTGGCGGAACTCCTCAAGCCTGGCGTCCGCAAGCAGCTCCTCAAGGCCCAGGAAGCCGTCCGCGTGCAGGTCGAGAAGATGAAGTCGGCCATCGAGGACCTGGAGGGCCGCCGGACCGAAGCGGCGACCCTCTACGGGCAGCGACAGATCAGCAGCGACGCGTTCGTGACCGCAGACCGCGAGATCACGGCCAATCTCAAAGACACCCGGTCGCGGCTTCGGTATGCGGAGCAGATGGCGAACTTCTCTCTCGGGGATGCCAAGGATCTCGTGCGCTGGTGGAACACAGCACCGTCCGCGTCCAAGAGGGCGATCGCGAGGCTGTTCTTGAAGAAGATCGAGGTCTTCCCCGCCAGTGCGCGGGGAGTCCGCACCGTTGAGCCGGGCCGGGTGGTCCTCCACTGGCGCAAGCTGCGTGATCTCTCAGGCAGCCTGTGACGTAGGTACCTCGCGTGACGAACGGCGCCTGCCAACCATGGCGAGGGTCAGCCCTGTGATCAGCGCGATCACGGCGAGCCCGGCCAGGACGGGTGAAACGATCTCCTCGGCGCGCAGCGACCACGGGTGCCCGAGGTAGTGAGTTACCAGGTATGACCCCTTGCTGGCCGCGTAGGCGACGCCGAAGACGGCTGCGACCGCCGACAAGGCCAGGCCTCTCGCCGTCCAAGCGTGTGCGGTCTGCCTCGCGAACAGGGCCATGCCCGAGCAGAGGAACGCGATCTCCCCGCAAGTGATCGCCACGTAGGCCAGATAGACCATGAGATAGACCGTGACGCCCGGAACCGTCGCGAACTCAGTTGTGAACTCAACGCTGTCGTCGGTCGTTTCGATGAACAACGGCAGCATCGCAGCGAGGACGCATACCGCGAAGGCGATGCGTGCGTACAGGCTGGCCCTCAACACCTCGTGGTTGTAGGACCAGTCAACGAGCATGAATTGGAGGCTGCCGCACCACAGCACGGCGCAGATGTGTGCTCCGAGCTTTGCCGCGTTGTGCAAGCCGGTCACGGATTCTGCGAGGTCCGCGACCGGAGGTATGGCGAGGATGACGCCGACCGTGCAGACGCCGAACGCAACGGCTCGAGCGAAGCGAGCGATGCGGTATTCGTTTCGGTAACGCTGACGCCAGGCTTCACGGGCGGAGAGCGCGGTGCCCGCTAAGCCGAACAGAGCGCACAGGCCGAAGACGAGGCCGTCCATGTGGTTCAGGTTCCTTCCAGGTCAGAGACGGCCCGTTCAGCCGCCTCTGTAAAACTGAGCCGCCTCCGCCGGCCTGGTCGCGGTGGTTCAGCGACTGGCGGCGGAGGCTCTGGCACTTCGGGGACCGTGAGATCGCTGTGTCCATGTCTTGCACGGATCCCACGTGCGGCCTCCAAAAGTTCGGCAACCCCGGCTTGGCCCAGGTCGTGAACCAGACGGAGCGCCTCGCGAGCGTCTTGATGCTCCTCATAGACCGACAGCGAGGTCAAACCGTTGTAACCGGGGAGTAGATAAGCTACCGGACAGTCGAATGCCCGTGCGAGGCCTAGCAGTTGAGAAGTTGACGGGTTTGTCTTGATTCCGTTCAGGAGGTCATTCACCACCTGGTGGGTCATCGCCGGTTTGCCACCGGGCGTCTCAGCTGTGGCGGCGGCGATGGCGCGCGTACTCGGGGTCTTCCCGTCGGCTCCGCGCTTCCTGCTGAGCAGCACGGCGAGCTTGCTGGCGAGAGGGATATCCGGGCCGTGCGGCATGGGGCTTGCTACTCCTCGGGTGCGCGCCACGCCTCACCCCGGGCGGTGACTTGGCGCGCGTTCAGTGCTGGTCGGGGACATATGGTGCTTCGTGTGGCAGCTTAATGTCTATGCCTGTTGACATTAGGTGATGCCGCGAAGCAAGATCTGTTACGGCATCAGGATCGCGTACTCAGCATGCAGGCCGCCGCCCCTCTTCCGCCGTTCAGGCTGCGAGATTGTGACAGGCGCCGCCCGGCAGCTCGATGTGTGCCTAAACGTTGCTTGTGTGGGGATCTAATCGGCTCGCCGCTCGTTAAGAGGGCGGAGCGCCGCAATGCGGGGAGGGTATGGGTGGGGATCGAGCTCGGACGAGTGCTGGCCCGACTGGAGGAGTCCGGCGGCGCAGAGAACGTCGCCCTGGATGACGAGTCAGCTCGCGCCGTGCTGGGGGCCCTGTCGATCGTCGACCCGAAGCGTGTCGAGCGCGAGGCGGAGCGTCTTGGCTGTGTCGCCACTGGCTGATTCGCCGAGTAGTCACGGACGCGGGGTCCCGGACGGGGTCCCGCGTCCACGCGTTTGACCTGCAAAAACTTCGAGAAAATTGTGGACCCACCCCCTAAATGCATATAGAATAGAACCAGAAGGGAGGGGGAAGGAAGAAGCCCCCACCGACCTCTTGGAGACCGAAGTGCCGCACAAGTTCGCCACCCTGAAGATGCGCCAGATCCGCCGCAACCCGAACCAGCCCCGCGAGACCTTCAACGAGGAGGCCCTGGGCGAGCTCGCCAACTCCATCAAGCAGCACGGTCTCCTCCAGCCGATCGTCGTCCGCAAGGTCGCGGAGGGCGGCTACGAGCTGATCGCCGGCGAGCGCCGTTTCCGCGCCAACGAACTCGCGGGCAACATCACCATCGAGACGAAGATCCTCGTGACCGAGGGTGACGCCGAGATCAGCGACATGGACTCCTTCAAGAAGGCCATGGCCGAGAACCTGAACCGTGAGGACATGCTTCCGCTTGAGGAGGCGCGCGGCTTCAAGAAGGTCCTTGACGAGGAGGAGGACGCCGACCCGGCCAGCGTCGCCAAGACCTTCTCCAAGTCGGTCCAGTACGTCAACCAGCGCCTGGCCCTGCTCAACCTGCGCCCGGAGATCCAGGCCGCCGTCGACCTCGGGCACATCGGCACCCAGGCCGCCGTCCAGATCGCCGCCCTCTCCCGGGGCAACCAGAAGGCCGTCTTCGAGGACTGGAAGAAGGGCGACAAGAGCGACAACCAGCTCGTCCACATCGCCTACGCCATGCGCAAGCAGGAGAAGGCGGCCCAGCAGGATTCCATGGTCGACGTTGAGGAGATGTCCCCCGAGGAGAAGGCGCAGCACGCCCGCGCGCAGGCCAAGACCAAGAGCGACCTCGACCAGATCGAGCGCATGTGCGAGCTGTTGGACAGCATCGGCAAGGCGGACCCGATGGAGCTGGCCCGCGCCCTGGAGGGTCAGGTGGGCAAGCGGGTGGAGCAGTTGGACCGAGTCGCCAACTTCGTCCAGAAGGCCCGCTTCCAGCTCCGTCAGGCCAAGGCGCACGCCGACGCCAGCGAGATCATGGTCAACCCCGCGGCCGCCGCCCCCGACCTGGTCGCGGAGGCCGACGCCGCACTCGCCAGCCTGGAGCCCGCCGCCGACCCGTCCGCCGACGTCACCCAGGAGGCGGACGCGGAGACGACCCCGGCCGCTCCGCAGGCCGAGGCGGCTGACGACACGCAGCAGGAGGGCGCCCCCGAGCCGACGACGGAGGCGGATGCGGGCGACGCCGAGACCGAGCCGGTCACCATCGCAGCCTGAACCACACACCCCGGGGCGGCCCCAAGCGGGCCGCCCCCCTCTTCCACCAGGAGATCCATCGTGATGAACGACATCCGCACCATGCGCAACATCAATCGCAACCTCTTCAAAGGGGTGCCGGCCACGGCCAACGCCCTGGAGGAGTACGACTCCGACGCCGCCCAGCTCGTTCGGGAGGCCGCCCAGCATCTGGTCAAGGCCCGCCGCGACAACGACCCGCAGGCGCTGAACGAGGCCAGCAGCGCGACCTTCCTCGCCGCAGCCGAACTCCTCAACCAGGCCGGTGGTTCCGTCTACGTCCGCTTCCCCATCATGGTCGCGGCGCGGCTGGTGGAACTCGAAGCGGCGCTGCTCATCGCCACGGCCGCGAACCAGGCTGAGGGGCAGAGCGCATGAAGCGGCCCGAGCGCATCAACGGCCTCAAGACCTGGCCCGAAGACGGAACCCTCCCGCCCGAAGTCTGCCGCCGCTGCAACGCCGACCTGGCCGACACCCGCAATCAGCTCGCCTCCGCAATCTGCGTCGTCTGCGGCTACTGGGTCTGCGAGCTGTGCGACGGCGGCACGGACCCCGCGACGGGCGACGCCGTCTGCGAGGACCACAAGAGCCACCCGCTCGCCGCCAACTGCACCGAGTACGCCTGATCAGGAGTTCCAGCCATGCAGATAGATCCCGACGTTCTCGACGTCCTTCACGCCGCCACGGTCGACGGCCCGGCACTCCGCCTGAACGGCCAGCTCGACCGCAAGCTGTACGAGCGCGTCAACCTCGCCCTACACGCGGCGGGCGGCGTCTGGCACCGCTTCAAGAAGGCCCACATCTTCACCACCGACGCCGCCGACGCCATAGCCGGGCTGCTCGCCACGGGCGAGGTGGTCACCGACGCCGACCGTGGGTTCTACCCGACGCCGCAGCCCACCGTCGAACGCCTCCTGGAGCTGGCCGAACTCGAGGCCGGATGCGAGGTGCTGGAGCCCTCGGCGGGGCGCGGCGCTATCGCCGAAGCCGTCGCCGCCTGCGGGGCCATCGTGGACTGCGTCGAACTCGACACCGCCCGTGCCGAGCACATCCGCGCCGGCGGGTACGCCCGGCAGGTCGCGAACGCCGACTTTTTCAGCGTGCCGGTGGAGCGCCGCTACCAGCGGGTCATCATGAACCCGCCGTTCGCGGGACGCCAGGACATCCGGCACGTGGAGCGGGCGCTGCGCTTCATCCAGCCCGGTGGCCTGCTCGTCGCGATCATGTACGGCAGCCTCACCTACCGGGGTGATCGCAGAACCAAGGACTTCCTCGCCCGGATACGGGAGGCGCGGGGGGCCATGTGGGAGCTGCCCCCAGACGCGTTCCCGGCGGTAGGGGTGGGCACCGTGATCGTGGTCATCCCGGTCCGCGAGGTGGCACCCCCTCGCGGCACACGGCAGATCACGCTCAGGCCCGAGGACTTCAATGCTCGGCCCCGCGCCGTGCAGCAGGGCCTGTTCCTCACCGACGAACCGACCGCTCACGGAACGGCGCCCTTGGATGGGCTCGGCTACGGAACGCCACACGACGGCAGGGACCGCTCTTACGGCTAGATAGATCCCAACACTCAGGAGTGATAGGGTCTATCTCGTTGGCGGGAACGGCCACAGCCGAGGAACCGGCCCACCAACATGCCGTGGCATGCGGCATCCCCTTCGGTGCCTGGCGGGTGGCCAATCCCCCGCGCCCTACCCGCCAGGCACCGGCTCCGCGCCGACGCGAAGCCACACGGACCGCACGCCACGAACACGACCGGACCCGCTCCCGCTCACGCCGGGAGCGGGTCCCGTGCACTCCGGAGCGACATGAGCGCAGACGACTTCAACGGCAATCCGGAAGACCGCGAGCTGTACCTGCGTCTGCTCATCGAACGGGACGGCCCGCCGGACAGGGCCGCCGACGAGCGAGACCCGGGCCGAAGGGTTCAGCAGAGCCCCGACCCGAACGCGGCGCAGCGAAGCGCGGAGCTCGAAGCAGCCATCGCCACCAGACGACGACCCAGGAGAACAGCGGCATGACCCAGGATTCGGCACCCCTCCAGACCGAACAGCGCGAGCCCCCCGTGCCGGGTGCCGAGTGGTGCAACGCCTGCGACGCCTGGTGCCTCCCCCCGGGCATCTGCCGCTGCAACAACCGATAGGCGTCCGGCGACCGCCGCGGCGGTCGCCACCTGATTCATCGACCCGCTCACCGCCAGCACCATCACCGACGATGAACTCGACGCCGCCCGCGCCGAGCTTCGCTACTACCGGGCCACGGCAAGGCGGCCAACACCGCGACCGCCAGCGGCACTCCGCCAGCGACAGGCCGGGCCACCGGGGACGGCAGTCGGCCGACGGAACTGAGCCAAGCCCGCTGCTGATCGTCTACTGTTGGCGTGCGTAGGGCGCGGGGAACGGCCTACACAAGGGACGCCCGTGACCGCGCTCGCCAACATCCCCGAACAGCTCCAGCCGCTCGCCGTCCCCATCGGCGACCTGGTCCCGTACCACCGCAACCCCCGCACCGGCGACATCCCGGCTATCGCCGAGTCGCTGACGGTCAACGGCCAGTACCGGCCCGTCGTCATCAACAAGGGCACCCACACCGGGCGGCCGAACGAGATCCTGGCGGGTAACCACACCGTTGCAGCGGCCCAGCAGCTCGGCTGGGAGCACATCGCGGCCACCTGGGTCGACGTCGATGACGACGCCGCGGCCCGCATCGTCATCGTGGACAACCGCACCAACGACCTCGCCGGTTACGACACCGCCCTGCTCGCGGAAGTCCTCTCCGAAATTCCCGATCTCGCTGGCACCGGGTACGACCGCGAGAGCGTCGACCGGCTCCTGGACGACACCTCGCTTCCCGAGGCGCTGGAGCTGACCTCCGACGGCGCGGGCACCGGAGCCGCAGCCACCGTCGACTACCTCCAGTGGGGCTACCTCCAGTGGGAGTCCAAGCGCGTCCGGATCACCTCCGAAGAGGTCGAAGCCCTCAACGGCATCTACACGAAGTTCGTGGACGACACCAACAGCGACCTCGGCTTCGGCTGGCACGTCCTCCAGGAAGCCCACCAGGAGGGCGACACCGCATGAGCAAGGCACCCACCACGACTTTCCACGAGGCGTACCCCCTCGATCAACTGCGCCCCGCCGACTACAACCCGCGCCGCCTCAGCGAGACAGCCTTCGTCCGCCTCCAGGCATCGCTGCGCCGCCACGGAGTCGTCAAGCCGGTGATCCTCAACGCGGACGGCACGCTGGTCGCGGGCCACCAGAGGACCAAGGGTCTACAGGCCATCGGCATGACCCACACGCCCGCGGTCATGCTCGGCACGAAGGTCCGCCTCCAGGACGAGATCCAGTTCAACTTGCTGCACAACCGGGTGGAGACCGAGGCCAGCGTCGTCTACGCCGAGCCCGGCGAGATCGGCGCCTGGTCCTGGATTCCGTGGCAGTCGATCCGCGTCGCCGAGCGCAAGAACCTCTCCTTCGTCAACGCCATCGGTCACATGACGGCCGGCCACGGCCCCTGGGGCAGCGTCATCATCGACGATCAGGGCCGCATCGTCCTCAACGCCGAGTACGCCGTCGTCGCCTCCTTCTCCCGCTTCGACCTCCTCGCCTGGACCGTGGCCTCGGCCGACGCCGCCCAGCTGCACGCCGACCTCACCGGCGAGTACGGCGTGTACGACTGGAGCGCCATCGAGAGCAAGGCACCCGTCTGGAACCAGCACATCGTCCAGCCCAAGCGGCTCCGCCAGTTCTCCTCCAAGGCCAAGGCGGGCAAGCTCGCCTACGGCTCCGAGACCTGGGACCAGCTCGTCACGCCCTGGCTCAAGCCCACGCACCGCGTGGTTGACTTCGGCGCCGGATACGGCGACTACGCCAAGCACCTGCGCGCCAAGGGCTTCAACATCCACGACTACGAGCCCTACCGCTGCCGGGACGGCTCGTACGCCGTCGACATCCGGGCCGTCGTCGGCATGATCCGCGACATCGACAAGGACATCCATGCCAACGGGCTGTACGACGTCGTGGTCCTGGACTCCGTCATCAACGCCACCACCTCGCTCGACTACCAGCACTGGGTGATGACCACCGTCAACGCCCTGTGCGCCGCCGACGGAGTGGTCTGCCTCGGTACTCGGAGCCTCGCTCGCGAACTGCGTGACGAGCAGGCCAAGCGCGTAACCTCCCAGACCGCGACGACGAAGATGAGTTTTCTCGACGAGGACAACGTCGAGATGAACTTCGTCAAGGGGAAGTGGCAGAAGCTCCGCTTCCACACCCCCGAGACGCTGGAACCCATGCTGCGCCGCTACTTCGAGGACGTGAAGGTCACAGACCTCAGCGGGTCCAACCTCAAGGCGACATGCCGCCGCCCCATCGCGCTCCCCAAAGAGGAATACGAGAAGGCATTCGAAGAGGAATTCAACATGCCTTACCCGAATGACTTCCGTCATGACAGGCATCTGGAATTGGTGGGAAATTTGATAAAATTGGTAGTAGAGAGAAATGAATCTCTCGCCAGTTAGAGAGTGCAATTGGGGAGCGCATGTCGCAGCGAATACAGATCCGAATCGAATCACGAAGTCGGTACCACATCATGTGGCTGGCTGGCGTGCGGCACGTCGCCCTTGACCAGCACTGCCTGCGCAGCTTCGGCCAGCCCGACCGCCCCCGGCTCGACATCAGCCGCCGGCACCAGGCGATCGAACTTCCCGAGCACAACCCGCCCCTGGCTTGGTACCTGTGCGCGCTGCCCAACCCGTGGAAGTGGAGCGACAACGCGCACCTTGCCTTCGAGGGCGCCCCCGGAGAGCAGTGGGACGGCCCCGCCCTGGTGCCCGGCCTGTATGTGCACCTGGACAACGCTCGCCCCATCACGGGCTGGGGCGAGCACAACATCCCCGAGAACGAGCCGCGCAGGAAGTCGGTCCGCTTCCGGACTTGTCGCAACTACCAGTTTGCCTGGTGGCTGCGGACCGAACGCAACGCGCCCGACGCGCCACCCGAGTACGTGCCGCCCAAGCGGCCTGGTGAGGGCGAGCAGATGTCACTGATGTGACGCTGGTGGGGCTGGACGAACGTCGTCTGGCCCCACTGCTGTCTTGTGATCCCGCCTGGCCCCATCCGCCGTCCTGGTTGTCTCCTCGCCGCGCACAGCACGAACCAGCGCCCGTCATGAATCGACGAGAGGGGGAGCTGGTCGAGCAGCCCATGGGCCACGAAGATGACGACGGAGAGCACTCCGACCCAGGCCAAGATCCACAGGATGACGGTCGAGTCCACCGTTCGGGTTCCCTTTCAAAGGGCCGAACTGTGCGCGGGCGCGATGACGGGCGCCACGGGGAAAGGCTCATGCGCAGGCAAGCGCGCGATGGCCTGCAGGAACGTGGAAAGTCCCCTGCCCGCCGCTGTATGCTCCCGACCCAGCTGCGGCCTACGCAGAGACGTCTCGACGCACAAGGGGGCACCATGCTGCAGGTCCAGGACTGGTTACTTGTTGGACTCGGCGGGATATTCGTGATCTTCGGCCTTACCCTCCGCTTGACGTCCCGCGGCAAGGCGGAGCCGGCAAACACGGCTTCCAAACACCGTTTCGGCGGTCCCAACCGGTGGATGTACCCACTGTTTAGTGGGCTCTGTCTACTGTTCGGCAATCTTCCGCGACTTCTCGGCGCGCCGTACGTGGCGGTCGGAGTCTTCGACGCCATGGGCCTTTCACTGGCGATCGCCATGGGCGTCCTCGCGATCCGGCAGCTGCGACTCGGGGTGAGGTGACGGTACTGGGATCAGGCGTGAAGTGACCTGCGCTGCCTGCGGATTACTGGACCTGGAAAGCGGTGCGCCGGTCCTTCACCGCTGACGGAAGCAGGGGCTGACCAGCGAGTTGCCTGACCGGCTCCGCGCGACCCGTGAAGCAGAGGGCCGGGATGCGGAGCCTACGGCGGGGGTGATCGACTCGCAGTCCGCGACGGATACTGCGACGGTCGAGGCCGCGACCAGCGGCATGAGTCCGACCTCGACCTGTGCGGCGGCGGAGCGGGATGACGTTGCTATCACCGCCACCGGCGTCGCCGCCGGTGGTCACCGCGCGGGTGTGGTCGTCGGACGGGCCCTCCCAGTGAGCCTCGTCGACAATGCACTACCCCCGACCGAGGCCCCGAATTACGCCTGCCCGGACTTGGGGGGCCACGGACCGCAGCGCCAGCCTCGCCATAACAGCGAGCGACGGGCGCTTACCAGGAAAGGCTCAGTGGCTCAGTCCAAGCGATAGGAATGCTCAAATTCCTGCTTGTTGGCAGGTAGCAGCGCATCAGAGACGTGCACGGCTTGCCCCGATACATCGCGGGCAATAGCCAGGATGCTGAGGGCGGCCGTGTTGGCAGGCAGGCCCAGAAGCTCGGCTTCACTGGCATCGGGGAGCCGAGCGGAGATCCGCTCAGTCACATGATCGAGGCGGACTTTCAGGCGGGCTTCTAGGTATTCACGAAGCCCTCTATTCAGCGGCTCGAAGTTCCCCAATTCGGTTCCATCGGTCAGGCTGGCGGGGAAGTACGACGAGACCAGCTCAACCGCTTCTCCGCCCTCCTCGATCAGGAAACGCCGCAGCAACACGTCGGCCTGCTCCGGTAGCTCCAGTGCGAAGGCAACGCGCGCTGGAGCCGGTACCCAGTCAACCGCAACCAGCCGTCCGGGGGCCTGCGACTCGTTACGGTTCAGGGTGTCGCGCCCCCGACGATCACTTTCCTCGACGGCAGCTGGCCGTCCTCGCACGATGGTGCCGTACCCCTGGCGGGACTCCAGCCAGCCATCGCGTTTGAGCAGTTCAAGTGCTCGTACGACAGTTGGACGGGACATCCCGAATTCCTGGACCAGCTGGTTTTCGCTGGGCACCCTCGTGCCAGGCGGATACGTACCAGCCTCGATACGCCGTTGGACTGTCTGGGCGAGGCGTACGTACTTGGGTGCTTCCACTTCGTACGCCATGAGTGCCACCTATCGGAATTAGCCAAGTCGACTGGTCAACCAGACTACCCACTGTGTAAGGGACCCCTCAGCTGCCCTCTGACACAGGCCAGTCGCGACGAAGTGGGATCATGGCCTCGGGCGCGGGGGCGCACCCGAGCTGTGGAGGACCCCCGCCGTGGGACGCCCCGACAAAGCCGCGCGTGCGGCCATCGCGCGCCGCCGCTCGGACGCCATCGACCTACGACTCGCCGGCGTGGACTGGCTCACGATCGCCCGAAAACTCGCCGCCGACCCCACCGCCAACTCCGATGGCATCGCCTACCCCCTGGGCTATGGCATCGAGCGGTACCGCAAGAACCAGGATCCGCCCACCGACGAGGCCCTGATCCACGCCGCCTGCCGTGACGTCCGTACCGCACTCGCTGACCGCCGCGCCGAGTTGAACGACGACGTCGACGAGCTGCGCGCACTTGAGGCCGACCGCCTCGACCGGCTGTTCTTCGTGGCATACAAGAAGGCGGTCCGGGACCAGGACCTCGCGGCCATCGACCGAACCCTGCGGATCATGGAGCGGCGCGCCCGGCTGCTCGGCCTCGACATGCCCGTCAGGACGGAGCTGTCTGGCCCCGACGGCGGGCCGGTGCAGATCGAGAACGTCACTGCCGACGAACTCGACGCGCTGATCGCCCTGACCGACCCGGACGCCGAATGAGGCCCAGGGACAACGAGAGCGTCATCGCCCACTACAAGACGCTGCCGCCAGCCCAACGCCGTGCCATCGCCCGGTCCGCCTCCCCGACGCTGCGGGCCGAGCTGGCACGCGCGGAACGGCAGTTGGCCATGGACCGCTCGCCAGGCGCACTCGCCGCTGTCCTCACCGGCGGGCGAGAGATGCAGGCACCGCACCTCGACCTCATTGACCGCGCTTTCATCGACATGGCCGACGGCCGATGCGACAGGGTCATGCTCACGATGCCCCCGCGGCACGGCAAGAGCCGGCGCGCCTCCCGCTGGGCTCCGCTCTGGTACCTGCGGCGCAACCCGAGCCACCGCATGATGATCGCCAGCTACTCCGCCGACCTGGCCGACGACCACGGCCGGTGGATCAGGGACGCCATCTACACCTGGGGCGACGACCTCGGCATCCAGCTCGCGCCCGGCAGCAAGGCCGCCAACCGCTTCGACATCGTCGGCGGCGAAGGCGGGCTCCTCGCTGCGGGCATCGGAGGTGGCCTCACCGGACGCGGCGCCCACATCGCCATCGTGGACGACCCGGTCAAGGACATGGCCGATGCGGACTCGCCAACTATGCGCAAACGCGCCTGGGACTGGTGGACCTCCGTAATACAGACCCGACTCGAACCGACCGGAGCCATCTGCCTGATCCAGACGCGCTGGCACGAAGACGATCTCGCCGGGCGCATCCTCGCCACCGAGCGAGACGCATGGCGCGTCATTGACCTCCCGGCCCTTGCCGACAGCCCCGATGACCCGCTCGGCCGGACACCCGGCGAGCCGCTGTGGCCCCAGCGATTCGACGCCGCCCACCACGCCCGAACCCGCAAGCGCGTCGGCGAACGAGTCTGGGGCGCCCTCTACATGCAGAAGCCGAGGCCGCCAGAGGGAGGCGTCTGGAAGCGCGAGTGGATCGACACCGCCAGGATCAACGCTGTCCAGTTCTCCGGTATCGACATGGCGCGCATCGTCGTGGCTGTCGACCCCGCCGGCGGAGAGTCCACCGTCGGCGACGAAACCGGCGTCATCGGAGTCGGCCGGGACTTCGACCGGCAGCTATACGTCCTCGCCGACCGATCCGGCTCCATGGGCGCCAATGACTGGGGCCTTGCCGCCTGCCGACTGGCCCTTGAACTCAAAGCAGACGCCATCGTGGTGGAGAAGAACTACGGGGGCGACATGGCGCGGCAGATCGTCACCCAGGCGTGGGAGCAGCTTCGCCGCGAGGGCGTCACCAAAGGCCTGCTCATGCCCATGATCCTCGAAGTCACCGCCAAGGTAGGAAAGCGCCTGCGCGCAGCACCCGTAGCCCAGCTCTACGAACAGCAGCTCGTCCACCACGTCGGCGAGTACACCGAGCTGGAGGACCAGATGGTCACCTGGGTCGAAGGCATGGACAGCCCGGACCGTATGGACGCGGCGGTCCACGGACTGACAGAACTCGCCGACCCGGACCAACTCGACACGCTGCCAACCGACATCGATGACGACCGCTTCGACGGCCGCCGCTGAGCCGCGCCAGCAAAACTGCCAGAAACGGCCCCAAGAGGAAACTGCCCGGCCAGTGGGCCGTCTCGCCGTGTAGTGACGCGGAAAACTTGCCGCACAGCGAGACCTGCATCAAGTTTTACGTGTCATACGTACTCCTGCGTGGCTCCCACGTGGCTATGCTCGGGAGCGTTGCACACTCTCGTTTCGGTGTGCACTGTGATCGAAGGTGCGGGTACCGGCCGCCAAAGATTGCCGTCCTGAACGGCCGGTACCCATCGGGCTACTGGTCGCCGAAGTGGCTGCTCAGCCAGAAAACGATCTGGACGAGTAACCAGACTCGGCGGCCAGTGAGCCGTCGTCGCCTCGGCTTAGCGTGATCTCCCATCTCACTCTCCCTTCACCGTGAGGTGCCCGAACACACCGGACGTGTGAGCGGGCGAGCGAGACGGGTGAGCAACAGCCGTGGCATTGCGACCCTATGCATCAACTCCTGCGCCGGGGGCGGCTTTCCCCAACTCTGTTGATGACGATCGCACTTCTGTGGATGATCTCCCTCGGTCCGGCTCCTTGGATACCCTCCCGATCATGAGAACTCGGGGGAGAGCGTGCATCGGTGTGTGGGGTGCTCTGGCTGTCGTCGTGTGCCTCGCCGGTTGCTCAGCCGGCACAGACAAGCCGAGCGCAGAGGATCAGCGAGCCGCTCACCTCGACCGCGTACGCGAGACGTACCGGCTCGGGCGCAGCGAGGGGCTGGCCTTGCAGCGGCAGAAGATCGCCGACGGCGTGGCACCCGCTTATTCCAGCCCCAGCGAGAAGGAGTGCGCCGACCGATGGGACCAGCTCGGCGAGCACGAGCAGAGCGCAGGCGACCGAGGTGGCTTCCTCGCAGCTTGTTCTTCGATACCGGCCCCGGGCATGCCCGGCTACGACGAGGCCGTGGCTGAGGCGGCCGAGAAGAGGCCGTAACGCGTGTGGTGAACCGACGGCGTGTCTTCCTCAGGCACGGTGGCGGTCGCACCACTGGAGCGACCGCCACCGGCTAGCTACCGCCGCTGCTCGAACATGACCAGGAACGGGGAGACGAATCCCGACGCTTCGACCGGGCTGGTGTCTCCGAAGATGATCAGCAGCACGCCGGCCACCAGGGCGAGCCCGTAGATTCGGGCCGCGGTGGCGTCGTGGCCGTCGCTGACTTCGGGAACGGCGTTGTTTTCGCACATAATGGAGTAGCTCCTGTTCTTCGCTGGACAAGGGCACACGGTTACTCACAGCGACTAGGACCCCTGTGGTAACCAGACGGCGGCTGGGGCGGCGGCGCATTGCAGTGCGCGTACTGCCTCAGCCGTTAGTCATGAGTCGATGTGAAGCCTCCTTCATGGTTAGGCCATACGACCTCAATGCACAGGGACGCGCATAGGTCGAGCAGGTCCTCCCTCGGTGCTCCGGGCACGAGCAGTGCGAGAGTGGGAGTGGGGTGGAAGAAGCGCCGGTAGTCCATCAGGGTGCCGATCGCACCGCGAACTGACTGCCGGGTGGTGTTGTGCTTCACCTCGATGAGCCGGTTCTCGGTGGCGTCCAGAAGATCGACACGGGCAATCCTGGTCTCGCCCTTCACTCGTACCTGTGCGCTGACGACCTCCCGCCCGAGTCCACGCAGGTGATTCGCGTAGTCCGTGGTCAAACGGCGGAGGATGTCGCCAGTGGACTCCTGGATCTGTAGTCGGCGTTCAGGGACAATCCTGAACTCAGCCGCCTGGGTGATGCGTGTCTCAGTCAGCGGAGTGACCGGCAAGCGGGGGCCCTCCGGGATGGTGGCTCCTACCGGCCGCAGTCGGAAGACGATCACGGTCCGCATCTGACCGTTCGCGTCTGGCGCGTCCGCGATGTAGTACGGCTGCTCGGAGTCGACCTCGAAGCGGCCCAAGTACCGGTAGAGCCGATCCGATTGGTCTGAATGCTTGCGGAGTTGGTGGAACAGGTGCACCGTGCGCCCCTGCTCCTTGTGACGCAGCAGGGCCAGGTTCCCTCTTGTCATCTCCTGGTCGCCGTTCATGCCGGCGCCCGAGAAGTGGAAGATCCCGTCTTCCCCCCACCCTGTGGAGTCATCGGGCGATGGCCGCTCGGTGACGAAGACCATCACCATCTGGGCCTGGGTCGAAGGGGAGATGCCGCCTTGAGGGGTCCCACCAAAGCGCCTGTGCAGATCGCGGCGCGCAACGACCTCGCCCACCGTCAGCTCATCCTTGGCCACCGTTCCACCTCCCATGCCCTGAAGGTTATCGCAGTCACCGTGAATGGAGAGGGTGACTTTGCCTAGTCACGTGAAAGGAGCAGGTACCTTAACTGCACCTATGCGTTGAAAAGGTGATGAAATCCTCTGCGGGCACAGGCGGTACGTTATGGATTCGTTACTTAAAGGCTTTGAGGTCAGGGCGGAAGACGTAGGGTGTTGCCCTGCGGCGCGGGGCCGACTGCCTGGAGGGGCACCCGTGCGCCTGCGCGAGCTGATCACCGACGTCTGGAGCTGGCTGGACTACAAGCCAGTCATGGCCGACCCGCGCCGACCTGGCCGCAACGCCTGGGCGCAGCTGACCTCATCCTGGGTCCCCGACGAGGACCTGCGGCGCCTGGCCGCCTACCGTCTGCTGGCCGCGTACGACTCCAACCAGGCCGGCCAGGTCGCCGCGATCACCGGGGACGACGAAGCCGGAACCGAGCGGCGCGAGCTCGGCGACGCCTCGAAGCTGGTGGACACCGCGCTCGGCTACCTTCTCGGCTCGGAGCAGACCATCACGGTCGCGGGCGCGGAGCACGCCGACGACGAGCCGACGGACGAGGCCGCCATGGCGCTGGCCGTTCAGGACAAGCTGAGGGCGTGGGCTGAGAAGGAGCTGCTGCCCCTGCGTATCCAGCAGGCGGAGCGGACCGCCATCCTGCTGGGCGACGCGGTCTACAGCCTCGCCTGGGAACCGGCGAAGGGCCGCGTCCTGCTGCGGACCTGGGACCCGGGCCTGTACTTCCCGGAGTGGCCGGAGGACGGCGAGCAGGACGGTGCCGAGTTCCCGATGCGCGTGCATCTGGCCTGGGAGCTGCCGGAGGACAAGCGGCGCGGCCTGAAGGCCAGGCTCCGCCGGATCACGTACGAACTCGGGCCCGTCGGTCCGGCCACCCGGCGCGGCACGGCGAAGGACGGCACCGCAGTACGCGAGTACGTCCTCGCCGACGACGGCAAACCGGTCCTGAGCAAGGGCGACTCCCTCAACAGGGAGACGGGGGCGATCACCCGCACCTACCCGTGGGCTCCCGGCCGACCGACTTCGTGGACGTGCTACCTCACCGATGCCGAATGGGAACTGGATGACCTCAAGTACGCCGACTTCCTCTACGACCTGCCCATGCACAAGGCCAGCTACCGGGTCCGATCAGACGGCGAAGTCCTGGACCGCCTCGACCTGATGGTGGACTTCATCCCCCTCGTCCATGTCACCAACTCCATCCCGGCCAGCGGTGAGCACTGGGGCAAGCCCACCGTCGCCACCGTCCTCCAGGCCCTGGACGAGCTGTCCGCCACCGACACCGACAGCTCCGGGGCCTCAGCCACCACCGGCTCGCCGATCATCGGCCTGGCCGGGGCGCGGCTTCCCATCGACCGCGCCACCGGCCAGCCCCTCCCGGTCAAGGTCAGGGCCGGGACGGTCTGGCAGCTCAACGACAACGGGCGCATGGACGTCCTGGACACCTCCGCTCAGCTCGCCGAACTGCGCTCCCGCGTCGACCACATCCTCGATCGGATCTCCGCGAACAGCCGTCTCACGGCGGCTGGCCTGGGCACGCTCGACCCGACCGCTCTGCCGTCCGGCTACGCACTGCAACTCGCACTCGGCCCGTTGGACACCCTCGTTGCCGCCATGCGCCTGGCCCGGACCCACAAGTACGCCGTCCTGCTGCGCATGGTCCAACGCCTCCACCAGGCAGGGCACGCAGAAGGATGGCCCGCGGGGGAGTCGCTGCCCGCACGCCTGATGTGGGGTCCGCACACTCCGACCGACCGCGCCGCGGTCCTCGACGAGGTGGTCAAGGGCGTGGGTGCGGGAGTCCTGTCGGTGGAGACCGGCATCCGCATGCTGATCGACGCCGGATACCCGATCGACGACGCTCAAGGCGAAATCGAACGCATCCAGGCTCGCGCCTTCGAGGCCGCCGCGCGCCTCGCAGACGCAACTGGGGACAACGCGGCCGTGCGTCGGTATCTCGGTCTGCCTGCGACGGAAACGCAGCTGCCGACGGTCCCGCTGATCGGCTCCTCTTCCGGCCCCCAGCACGACGACGGTGGCGCGTAAAGGCTTTCTATGCACTCGGGGCTCCCTCGCCCGGTACAAGCCACGCAGGCATACTGTCGACATGAGTTCCTTGGGCATGAGTGGCAACGAGCAGTCTGACCAGGTCACCGGACCAGGTCCGGACCGGGCTGCGGTGTTGCAATACGAAAGGAATGGTGCCTGGGTCGTTGTCGCTCACGGGGACTACGACCTGAACTCGATTGCTCCGCTGGAAGATGCCCTTGTGACCGCTGCCAGGAAGCATTCGAAGGTCGTCCTGGATGTCTCGGCTCTTACCTTTGCGGACTCGACGTTCTTGAATTTGCTGATACGCATCCACCGCGAGACCGGGATGCGTCTGGCTGGCCCCCCGGCAAACCTCCAACGCCTGCTTGAGATCACCGGAGCGGACGGGGTCTTGGACGTGCGGGCTACGGTGGGGGATGCCGTTTCATGATCCCCGCCGTGGCAGCCCGAGATCGGTTGGCTGTTGTGGGTGGCTAGGGCCTGTCCAACGGATCATGTGACCTTCGCGGGCCTGGCTCGTTGGCCTGTCCGTGAGGCGGGGAGATCTGTCGAACGAGGAATGGGCCCGGCTGAAGCCGCATCTACCGAAGTCCGCTAAGCGGGGCGGTCGTTGGGTGAGCCATCGGAGGGTCATCAACGGGATCTTGTACCGGAATCGCACGGGGGTGCCCTGGCGGGATCTGCCTGCGCGTTTCGGCAAGTGGAAGACCGTGTATGAGAGACACAGACGCTGGTCGGCGGACGGCACGTGGGACAGGCTCTTCGCCGCTGTCCTGGCTGACGCCGACGCGGAGGGCCGTATCGACTGGTCGATGGTGAGCGTGGACTCCACCTCCTGCCGGGCTCACCAGCACGCTGCCGGCGCCCGCAAGCGACGCCCGCGGGTGCCGGGAAAAGATCAACGCCCCGGCAGCACCGCTCCGACGAGGGGCTCGGACGCTCTCGGGGCGGCCTCACCTGCAAGATCCACCTCGTTGGGGAAGGCGGACGCCGCCCGCTGGCCCTGCTGATCACGCCAGGCCAGTGGGGCGACGCCCCACAGTTCATCCCCATCATGGAACGTGTCCGAGTCGCCCGTCTCGGCGGCGGACGTCCGCGCACCCGACCGGACCGTCTCGGCGGTGACAAGGCGTACTCCTCGCGCCGCAATCGCCGATACCTGCGACGACGCCAGATCAAGCACACGATCCCCGAACCGAAGAACCAGCGGGCCAACCGCCAGAGCCGCGGCAGCAGGGGCGGCCGGCCTGCGGGCTTCGACAAGACGATCTACAAAAGGAGGAACGAAGTCGAGCGAACGATCAATGCGCTCAAGACCTGCAGGGCCGTGGCCACGAGGTACGACAAGCCTGCCTACATCTTCCACGGCACCATCATCATCGCCTCGATTCGACTCTGGCTGCGCCCATGATCTGGGACAGACCTGGCGTACTCGAGGCCGGCACCAGTACCGGAGCAGCCGCATCTCCCCTCAATGCTGCTCTGGCCATGCTTGCTCAACCGGTATGGGTCACCACGGCATCGATGAGCTCGGGCCAGAGTTCACGCGGGCGATCGTGGCCCATGTCGGGGACCAGCAGGAGTTGGGCGCCGGGAACCAGCTCCGCGGTGCGTTTCCCGCCGCTGGGGTCGATCAGCGTGTCGTCCAGGCCGTGGATCACCAGCGTCGGCACCCGCAGCTCACGCAGTGCATCCGCACGTGAACCGCTGAGGATCATCGCGCCGAGCTGCCGCCCGATCCCCTCGGGGTAGTAGGCGCGGTCGTAGCTCGCGGCGGCCAGCTCACGCAGCACCGAGGCGTCGCCGTATCGCTTGGAGGCCCACACCAGTTCCCGCTCCGCCGCCGCAACGTATCCCTCGCGGTCCGCGGGCTTGGGACTGAACAGCACCGCCTGGGCCTCCGGGCTGGACTGGCCGTATTCGCTCTCGCCGGTCGAGGACATCATCGACGTCAAGGTCAGCACCCGCTCCGGGCAGGAGAGGGCCATCACCTGGGCGATCATCCCTCCCATCGAGGCACCGACCACGTGGGCGCGTTCGATACCGAGCGCGGTGAGCAGGCCGAGGCCGTCACCCGCCATGTCGAGAAGCCGATAGGGAACCATGGCGAGGGCGGCGGGAATGTCTCCCGAGCTGACGGCGGCGATGAACTTGCCCATGTCCACAGGATGATCGTCGAACTTGGCGGACAGCCCGCAGTCCCGGTTGTCGCACCGGATCACGTAACGGCCGCGGTCTGCCAGTGCTCGGCAAAAGTCCTCGTGCCAGGCGAGCATCTGCGCGCCGAAACCCATCACCAGCAGGACTGGCGGGTCTCCAGGGTCGCCGAAACTCTCGTACGCGATAGACACCTCAGGGGACACGTCAACGATCGACATGCACGGAGACTGTCCTAGTCATCCACGGAGCGCACCCAGAATATCGTCCGGTGACCTGCACATACTTTCCTGGCTTCTGCCCATGATCCGTCGGACAGGCCCTAGACTGATTTACGGCGCGGGGGCGCTGGAGACCTGTGGATGGTTCACGCATGACGCGCCCCTCGCTCCCCAACCCGCTCGAACCTGCCGGGCACCGCCGTGACGGGCGGCCGATCTACCCGATCCTCGGTGCTTCTCCCGAGGACGACTCCAACAAGCCTGAAGGCGACGGCGGCGCGGCCGGCGGCACGGTCACGCAGGAGGACCTGTCGCGGCTGCTGGCCCGCGAGAAGACGCAAGGCGGACGCGCGGCCGTGAAGAAGCTGCTCGGCGATCTCGGCTTCGACAACTCCGAGGCGCTGACCGAGTTCATCACCACCCAGCGCGAGGCCGAGCAGGCCGCCTTGTCCGAGGTCGAACGTCGGGAGCAGGCGGCCGAGGAGAAGCTGAGGGTCGCCGAGGCGCGAGAGGCCCAGGCCGCTGCCAAAGAGCGTGCGGCAGTCCGGCGCGCATCCCTCGCCGGACTTGGCGCGGCCGGGGACGACTTGAATGACGCGGTGCTCCTCATCGACCGTGCCCTAGCCGATCAGCCCGACGCCGCTGACGACGCGGTCGCCACAGCTGCCGAGCAGTTGAAGGAGCGCAGGCCGGAGCTGTTCGGCCAGACCCGCGAGGCCACACCGCCCGCCCCCGGCGGTTCCCCCGCAGGCGGGCCGCCGTCGCGTGGGGGCGTACCGCCCAAGCCGGGCGCGGCCGGACTGGAGATGGCGCGGCGCAGGGGATTCATCTCCGGCTGACCAAGCCCAGCGACGTCATGGCGCACACCATGACCCCACCGGCGGGATAGCCGGACATGGGGACCACGCCCCTCACACCTCCCGTGGACGGCACCACCATCAGGTGAGTGCGCGAATCCGATCGCTTCACGTCCACGGGAGGACGGCTGTGACACTCCAGCCCATCACCACGTCGACGTCGTACACCGCTGACCGGGCCTGGCTCGCGGCGCTGCACGGCACCGACTCCACCGAGACCATCACGCTCGACGTGTCGAAGCTGACCGCGGGCACGCACACCGCCGCATCGACCGACACCGGCCAGCCGTACAGTCGTGTCCTGTCCGGCGTGCCCGTCGGCAAGATCACCGCGAGCGGCCTGTACGGAGCCTTCGATCCGACGGCGACCGACGGCCGCCAGAACCTCGCCGGTCACGTCTTCGCCGAGGCGCTGTTCGCGCCGACCGCCACGAAGGTGCCCGCCGCGCTGCTGTGGCACGGCGTCGTCGTCGCCGCGAAGGTCCCCGGCGGCATCGACCTCACCAAGGTCACCCCTTCGGTGACCGGTCCCCAGATCCGGTACGTGTGAGAGGCGGCCGACGATGACCATTCAGGACCTGATCAAGAACGTCGCCGCCCGCGACCTCACGACCTTCGCCCGCGCGATCCCCTCGCCGGCGGACCACCTGTTCACCAGGGACGGCGGGATCATCCCGACGCTGGAGCAGGACGAGGTGAAGTGGCGGGTCAAGGACAACGGCCGGTACGTCAACGTCGCCAAGTACCGGGCCTTCGACGCCAGCGTGCCGTTCGCATCCCGCGAGGCGTGGCAGACCACCCGCGAGGGCATGCTGCCTCCCCTCGGTCAGAAGCTCCTCGTGGGCGAGCAGGAGCAGATCCTGCTGGAAGCGTCCCGAGGCGCGGACGAGGACCGGCTGATCGAGCTGCTGTACGACGACACCGAGCGGCACGTCGAGGCGATCCGCTCCCGTGTCGAGCTGGCCTGGGGTGACGTCCTGGTCGACGGGAAGTTCTCGCTCGTCGCGGAGAACGGGCTGACCACCGAGGTCGACTGGGGCGTGCCGGCGGGCAACCTGCCGACCGTGCCGAAGCTCTGGTCGGACCCCACGTCCGACCCGATCAGGGACGAGCTGGGCTGGATTCAGTACCTCGACGACCGAGGCGCGCCCTTCCCGGAGCTGGTGGTCACCAGCCGCAAGGCGTTCTCGTTCCTGGCCGCCAACAACGCCTACAGGGCGGCGTACTACGGCTCGGTGAACCCCTCGAACACCCCGACCGCCACGCTCACGCCTCAGCAGATCAACGTGGTCCGTGACAACTACGGCCTGCCCCCGATCACCTTCTACAAGGGGCAGGTGCGCGTCGACGGCGTTCAGACCAAGGTCCTCCCCGAGGACCGGTGGATCATGCTGCCGCCGGACCGTACGAAGTGGGGGCAGACCATCTTCGGCGTGACCGCCGAGGGCCTGGCCCTGTCACGCGGGACGAACCCGGAGATCACCAAGGAGGACCGTCCGGGGATCATCATCACCCGCGGTGCCCAGGACGACCCGGTCCAGATCTGGACCAAGGGGGCCGCAGTCGGCATGCCCGTGCTGCACACGCCGGACGCCCACATCGTGGCGAAGGTGATCTGATGGGCCGCCGTCTTGCAGCCGCCGTGCACGTCCAGCATCCGAAGTCGCGCGAGTGGATCGTGCTGGAGCCGGGTGACGAACCCGACGAGGACGTGGCCGCCGAGATCACCAACCCGGACGCGTGGGAGGACGACGAGCCGTCGTCGCCGGAGGAGTCCTCTCCGGAGGAGTCCGAGCTGGACGAGTCACAGCCCTTCGGTTTCGCCGCCCCGCCCGAAGCCGAGACTGAGCCCGCGCAGTCGGCACCGCGGCGCCGCAGGAAGACCGCCGACTCCGACGCGTAGAACCCCGACGCCTCAGCCCGTCCCCGCCCTTCCCCGGTCGGGGGCGGGCGACGGCCATCCTGGAGCACTGATGGACCCGACTCTCCTCGCCTGGCTGCGAGCGCAGCTGGGCACTGCCACGGACGAACAGGACCTCGTCAGCCGCTACGAGCGCCTGGGCCGAGCTCGCGCCGTCGCCGCCGAAGTCCTGGCCGAGCGGCGTGCCAAGCTGCTCGCCGAGCCGCTGCGCATGACTGTCGACGGCGTGGTCACCATCGACCAGAGCAACAACCTCGCCGGACTGGAGCGCCAGATCACCGGCCTCGCTGAACTCGTCGCCCCGGACGATCCGGCGGCAGGCGAGGCCAGCGCCGACCTGGTCACCGTGCCGCTCCTGCCTCCTCGGCGCAGAAGGTAGAGCGGCCGTGCCGTACGAATGGCCACCGCTGGTGCCCGGAGACCCGGACGAGATCGCGCGCCGGGTCGCGGAAGTACTCGAGGAAGCCTGGCATCGACTAGCCTCCAAACAGCGCGCCGTCCTGACCCAGTTCGCCGACAACCCGAGGACGCCGCACACCGTGGCGACGTTGGAGGAGTTCAAGCAGGCGATCCGAGCCTTCCGCCAGCGCGTCGACCAGGAGGCCCGGCAGTTCGTTGAACGGCAGCTGCCTCACCTGTACGCCGCCGGGGCCCAAGCCGCCGCCGAAGCCCTCGACGTGACCTTCACCTGGACCACCTTCCATCGCGATGCCCTACAGTCGCTTGCGGCCGACTCCTACGCCGACTTCCTGCGCCGCTCCCAGGAAGCCGAGCGTATGGCCAACCAGTTCTACCGCGCGGTGCGGGAGGCAGCCCGCCGAGAGGTCCCGCTGCTCGCGGCGGGCAACATGACGGCGAAGCAGGCCGCGAAGAACCTTGCGGCCAGGCTTGCCGCCGAGCACAAGCTGACCCACGTCGTCTACCGCAACGGTGCTCGCGTCCCGGTTCGTGCCTGGGCGGAGGCTGCCACCCTCGCTAAGTCGGCTGTCGCGTACAACGCCGGCACTCTCAACCGGACCCGCGAGGCAGGGGTCACCATGGTCGAGGTCTTCGACGGGGCGGACTGCGGTTGGACCACCCATCAGGACACCGACAAGGCCAACCGCACGGTGCGGACCGTCGAGGAGGCTGCCGATTGGCCGATCTCCCATCCGCGCTGTCGGCGTGGGTTCGGGCCGCGCCCGGATCTCGTGGAAGCGGCCTGAGCCGGACTGTCGGGCTCTGCTGCCAAGAAGTGGCTTGCCACCGGGCCTTGGGGGCTCACAGTCCAGCCTCATCTGCTCCTGTGCGGGGCGCGGGGTCTTGCGGCCCACGGACGGGCGGCAAGGCCCCGCTTGGCAGAGGACCGTCAGCCGAGCGGTACCTTCGCGAAGGTCTCCCACTCGTACATCTGGTTGTCCCGGTGGATCACGATGAGCTCCGCGGTGGAGATACGAGCATGCGCCGGCGTGACGTTGAGGCCGCTGAGGACCTGCGCGATCGGCTTGGCGGCACCGTCTTGGGCGCTGTAGGCCACCGAGACGTGTGGAGTGAAGCCCTCTGCCTTTTCTGGGACCTCGCCGAGAACGTCCCCGATCGCCTCCCGAATGGCGTTTCTGACGGCTCGGACAGGGCCGTCGGGGTGGACATGCAGGAGCACCGCTTCGGGGTCCAGCACCGCCGGTCCGATCAGGGCGTCGAAGGCGGGGATTGCGGTCAGTCGTGTTTGGGCTGCGTCCACGATGCTGTGGACGTCCTGCTCTTTTGTCTCACCCACGAAGCCGATGCCCTGCATGGTCAGGTGCAGCCACTGGTCGGGGATCGGGGTGAGGCTGTCTCCGAGAGGTGCGAGCGCGGAGCGGTACTCGGCAGCGAGCCGGTGCACATCGTCCTGGCCTTCGAACGTCAGGTGCCAGGTGTAGAAGCGGCGGCCAACGCTCCAGCCGGGCCGCCACCACCAGTGGTTGCGCATGGTCTCGGGTTGAGTCGTCATAGCGTGGGATCAAATCAGGGAGAGCCCTCTCCTGGCGAGAGTGCAAGGTGTCGTGGAGCGGAGTCGACGCAGAACTCTTCGACGGCTTGCCTCAGTCCGACGGTCGCGGTGCCACTGGCATAGGGGCGGCCGACGCTCGCACACAGTTCGCTGAGGCGGCGGGTGACGGGTTCCAGGCGGTGGTCTGGCGGAAGCGCGAGGACAGGGGCAAGGGACTCGAGAGCGCCCTCTGCTTCACCCTGGGCCAGATGGGCTGCTGCCTGACTGATGTGGATCTGCGCCTCGGTGCCGTACGCTCTGACCGGCTGCACAGCCAGGAGTCTGAGGGCGCTATCTGCGGACCTCAAGGCATCAGCGGGACGACCCACACGCAGTTGGACGGCTGCGGCGTAGTTCTCCTGACGCGCTGGCAGGCAGGCGAAGATGCCCCCGATCTCGTCTTCGCCGGTCATTTCGGCGCGCGCGTCTTGGGCATGCGCGAGCGCCGTCAGCGCCTCGTCCTGGGCACCCAGTTCGGACCAGGCGTCGGCTTCCTGGCAGGCGAGGAGCACTGCCACCGTGCCCGTGGTGTTGTATGTGGCACCGTGCCGGGCGAAGTTGATCGCCTCCCGATGGCGTCCGTCCCAAAACGCCACCTTGGAACGAGTCGAAAGCACCCAGGCACGCAGTTCGTTGTGACCTGCCAGTTCGGCGCACAGCCACGCTGTCCGGCCTTGGGTGTCCGCATTCCGCAGCTGACCCAAGTCTGAGGACATCCATGCCAGGAGCCCGCACAGGTAGCCGGCCGCGGCGTACAGGTCGGCCGACTGCCGGGGGTACTGGTGGCCTTCGAGGAGGGCGAAGACGCGATCGCGAAGCGCCCGGGTCCGCACGAAGAGCGGGACGGGATCTGAGGTGAGGTAGTCAGACGCGAGCGAACGCGTCTCGGCCATCAGTTGCTCAAGTGCGATGTCGCCGACGTTCGAGGCCTCTGCCCACTGGGCCCACGTCGCAGACTCGTCGGCGGCTAGGCGCACGAGATCGGTTCCGGTTGGCTCCTGCGCGGCGACGAGGGACGTCGGTGGGCTTGGCGGTCCGGCGGTCGGCGGACGGTTGATGAGCAGACGCAGATCCGACTTGGGCAGCGCCCGTCGATCTTCCAGGTCCAATAGATCCTCTACGCCACATGCGAAGGCCTCCGCCATGGCAGACAGGACCGGGAGGCTGGGACGACGTGAGGAGGGGCCCGGCCACTTCTCCCACTTGCCTACAAGGGAGGCGTCGGCGGCGACAGACTCGCCGGGACGTGAGGTGCTGGCTTGGGTGATCCGATCTGCCGTCTCTTGAAGCGTCCAGCCGTGGGCGTGGCGCCACGCTTCCCTGGGGCGCATCCGGAAGCGGGAGCGCAGCTCGATGGCGATGTCCGCGAGCGTGCATCCGGCGGCAGTCATGTCTTGGCGGAGGGCGTCCCGGTCTGCCTTAGAACCGGGCTTCGAGGGGGCGTTCATGGGCGTGCTCCCTATGCGGTGTCGGGGACTCACGGTAGCTGCGTCAGCGATCGTTCGGCTGGGCTTGGCCTGGAGGAATGGGGATGGGGAGACCAACTGTCCGTCCAGAAAGGCGGGTTTTCCCTGGCCGGTGCGGCGGTGGGTGTCCAGAAAAGTTGGTCACCGGTGCCCGTGACGCCAACTGCCCGGATTGAAACGGTAGGGGCACCGCAACCGGCATCCCGAGGACACACATGACGACACTTCAGAACGAGGCGGGCAGGTCCGCCTCGCGACGCTGCGCGGACGAGGCTCAGACCCTCCTTCCTCTGCGATGGCCGGAGAAGCCCGCGTTCGACTGGAGCACGTCGCTGCTGGCAAATGAGGCAGCTGGACCCAACGCCCGGTTGCGGACCCGGACCTGGCTCACGATTGGCCACTGGCACGGGAACGTGGACATCGCGGCCCGGGTCACCGACAAGCTGGTGGACAACGCCGTCAAGCACGGCAAGATTTCCGCACCCGCCCGTATTCCCCTGCGGATGGCGGTGATCCCGGAGACCCACGAGTTGATGATCGAGGTGGACGACGCCTCCCCGGACTTCCCAGGCTTCAACGAGGTGGCGAAGCAGTCTGGCGAAGTCCGAGGTACGCCTACGGGGCTGTGGTGGGTGGCCCACTACCGGGGGCGTCTGTCGTGGGACGTGAAGAGCGTCGACGGCGAGGCCGTGGGCAAGACCGTGCAGGCCATTCTCCCCGTCACCTGATGTGCTGACGAGGGACCGCCTGGCCGGCTTATTCCCCTCCTCTGCTCCCTGTCGGAACTGACTCTTGAGGAACCTCCATGTCTGACCGCGTGCCTTCCTCCCGGCCGGTCAATCATCGCCGTAGACGAAACCGCCGTAGCGAGAATCGTTTCCTCGATGAGGTCGGCGGTGTGTTGCTCGCGCCGTTGCTGTGCATCGTCGCGCTGTGGGGCATGACCATCCTCGCCGTTTGGGTTTACCGGCTCGGGATCATCCAGCTAGCGACGGCTCTTGGCGGCAGCGTGCTGATCGCGGCTCTGCTCGGCTTCATCCGGATTCGGGCAGTGGCGGCCTCGTTCCAACTCAAGCGGGACGCGGAGCTACAGCTGATCGCGGAAGCCGCAGGAGCAGCTGAGCAGACCATTATCTGGACGGCAGATGAGCTGTGCCGAGGAACCCGGCCGTCGCTCCCGCAGGAGTGGCGAGCTGGCGATGATCCGCTGGAGAAGGTCTTCGAACTGATCGGGAACCTCCAGGTGCAGGGTGCGGGTGCCCTGCTGCGGGTGCACGACGAGTCGCAGGCGGCCGTGCTGGTGGAGATGCACCGGACCTTGACGCGACGCCAGCACGTTTTGATCGACGAGATGCTGGAGCACCTGACCGGTTTGCAGGAGGCGACCGAGGACCCGGTGCTTCTGGACTGGAGCTTCAAGATCGACCATCTTGCGACGCGGCTGCGGCGCATGGTGGAGAGCGTGTCGGTCGTCCTCGGCGGCCGGTCCCTGCGTGAGACGCGTAGACCCGTACAGGTCGGCACGGTGCTCCGCGGCGCGAAGTCTGAGGTGGTCAAGTACCCGCGCGTGCTCACTGTGCCCGGCGACGTCGGTGCCGGGTTCGCGCTGCCCGCCCACGTGCACCCCGAGGTGGCGCACCTGCTCGCGGAGCTGATCGACAATGGGCTGGAGCACTCGGACCCGGCGACCCAGGTTGTCGTGCGCGCCGGGAAGGTGGCGTCCGGACTTCTGATCGAGGTCGAAGACCGGGCGACGCTCCTGATGGACCCTGGCCAGCGGGACATGTTGAATCATCTACTCGCTCACCCGGGCCAGGCCGATGTCGCTGCCCAGGTGCGCCGCGGACATCTCGGCCTCATCACCACCGCAAAGATCGCTGCGCGGCACGGTTTGAAGGTCTGGCTCACCCTGAACGCAATGGGTGGGACCACCGCTAACGTGATCATCCCGAATCGCTACCTCGTTCCGGTCGCTCCCGCCGTCGGCACCGTCAGCATCTCCACCGCGCCGGTACCGGCCGCCCCGCATCCGGCGCATGCAGGCGTCGTGCAGCCGCTCGTGCGCCCCGCACCGGGCAACGGCGGCGCGGCGGATCGGCTGCCCCGGCGCCAGCGGGTGGACAGGCCCATGCCGTCTGCAGCCGCCGAGCCGGCGATGTCGTCCCAGGCGGCGAACCCCCGGGCCGCAGCGGATTGGCGCGCGAGCCTTGCCGCAGGGCTGAGCGCCGATCCCGGCCCCGGCACATCCCGGAACAGTCCCTCGTGACCCGACCTCTGATTCTTATGGAGCGAACTGCCATGGCCTACGACGTGAACGGCACAGCTGGTGTGGTGTCCGACCTTCCCGCAGCCTCCCCCGACGAGGTGAAGGGGCAGATGACGCGCCTGCTCGATCAGTTCGTCGACGACACTCCGGGTGTTACAGACGCGCTGCTGCTCTCGCGCGACGGGATGCAGCAGGTGCGCTGCTCGCATATGGAGGCCGACTGGGCCGACGAGTTGGCCGCGGCGTTCGCGGGGATGGCGGGTCTGGCCGGAGGGGTCTCCGGGCCGATGCGTGCAAAGCTGCCGCCCCAGCAGGTCTTGGTGGAGCGGGATGACGCGATCTTCCTGGTCACCGGTGCGGGCGTCGGGCGGGCGTTCAACAAGAGCGGGGGCAGTGTTGCGACGGTGCTGGTGGTGCTGGCCTGCTCCGACGCGAACATCGGCACGATCGGCTACGCCACCGGGCGTCTGGTGACGCGGTTCGCACCGTTCATGACCACCCCCGTCCGCGCCCGCGACGGCCAGAGCGACGGTGCCGCATGAGCCACCGTCCACGCCATGCCTCGTTACCGGCCGGGGCGGTGGATGAGAGAGCCTCGATCGTGCGGCTGTACGCCGTTACCGACGGCCGTACCCGCCCCCGACACCTCCTGGGCCTGCACACCGTGCTGGGTCCCGGCCGCCGCAAGCCCCGCCCCGGGCTGGCCGAGGAGAGCGCCCAGATCATCGAGCTGTGCCGACAGCGGCGGCGTCCGCTCGCGGAACTGGCCGGCACGCTCGGTCTGCACGTAGCCGCAGTTACGGTCTTGGTCTCCGACCTGATCGACGCGGACTCCCTGGCCGTGCCCGCGCCGGACCGGGCGGACGGAGAAGGGCCCGACCTCCAGACGCTCCAGGCGCTCAGTGCCGGTCTCAGGCGCAAGTGGCCCAACGCGAAGGCCGGGTGAGTCCATGACCCAGCCGCCACGGCCCGCCGAGCGGTCCGTCCTGAAACTGGTTGTCGCCGGGGGATTCGGCGTCGGCAAGACCACCGCCATCGCCTCCATCAGCGACATCCCTCCCCTGCGCACGGAGGAAGTCCTCACCGCGCAGGGCGAGACCGTCGACAGCCTGCACGGCATCGAGGAGAAGACGACCACCACGGTCGCCTTCGACTTCGGCCGGGTCGGCTGGGACGAACCCGAGCCTGTCGAGCTGTACCTGTTCGGCACCCCCGGACAGCCGCGGTTCTGGAGCTTCTGGCACCACATCGCTCAGGGCGCCTTCGGCGCCGTCATCCTGGCCGACACTCGCAGACTCGCCAGCAGCTTCCCCGCGGCCGACTTCTTCGAACAGCTCGGCTTGCCCTTCGTCATCGCCATCAACCGCTTCCCCGGGGCTGCCCCGCGCAGCCTGGACGAGATCCGCGAGGCCTTCGACGTCAACGCCGCAGTGCCGCTGATGTTCTGTGACGCCCGCAAGTCCGATTCCGTCGCCGGAATCCTGCTCGCCCTGGTGCAGCACGTAGTGAAGACCGCAACCGCCGACTCCGCATTCCTGGACGTACTATGACCCTCACTCCGCCCCACCAGGCCGCTTCCGTACCGGCCCCCATCCCGTCCCTTCACACGGTGCAGCGCCGGATTCACGTCGTCACCGACGACCCGGACACAGAACTCACCGAGATGGCCACCCGCCTGTCGCGGCTCAATGAGCTGGGCATCCGCATGGAGGGAACCGAGGCCCTCGACGACATCGCCGACGACATTGGCGAGCGCGCCGGCTTCCTCTACGCCATGGTGAACGCCTTCGGCGAAGAACAGACCTTCCTCGGCTTGCGCAACCCGCCGCGCGACGCCGGCTACCCCCTCGTCGGCCGCACCATGAGCCGCGCCCACGGGTACTGCCCCGAGGTCGTCCAGCGCAGGCGCGGCCTGCCCCTACCAAACGTGGCCGCCTCCCCGCGCTTCCAGGGCAACCACGTCGTCGACGCCATCGGCATCCAGTCCTACTTCGGTGCCCCCATCATCGACGCGGCCACCGGCCTCGTGCTGGCCACGGTCTGCATCGTCGACCCCGAGGCGCGCACCCTCGCCGACGCGGCGCGGCTCCAGGCCATCGTCAAGGACGGCACCCGTGCGGCCGCCGCCGAACTCAAGATCAAAATGCCTGTCCCCTGACGCACCGAGTGTCCGGGAACCCCCCCACGCGGTTCTGGCCGCAGCCGTCACGTGAGCCCATCAGGGAGAGGGAACGCCATGCCCATGCCCACCACGCCCGCCACCCTCGACAGGTTCCTCACCCCCAGCCACCAGGCTCTGTGGGCGGACGTCGACGCCTTCGCCCAGGAGGAGGTCCTTCCCCAGGTGGAGCGCATGGAGAGCGCGCCCAGCCGCGTCGACCGGAAGCTGGTTCGGCTCATGGCCAGCCGCCGCTGGTTCGGCGTCACCGTCCCCGCCGCATTCGGCGGCATGCACGCCGGCCACGTCGCAAAAACGGTCCTGATCCACCGCCTCGCCCGCGTCTCCGGCGCAGCCGCCGCCATCCTCCAGGCCAGTCTGATCCCGGTCGCCGCCCTGCTCCACTACGGCAACGACGATCAGCGCACCGCGCTGCTCCCCAGCGTCGCCGACGGGAGCATGCTGATGTCGATCGCGGTCACCGAGCCGGACCAGGGCGGCCACATCGGCGGAATGAAGACCAGTGCCGAGTGGGACGGCAAGGCATGGGTCCTGTCCGGAACCAAGGTCCACGTCGGCAACAGCCACCTGGCGGACCGTCACGTCGTCGTCGCCCGCACCGCCCCGCCGCGCACGCGCACCTCCCAGGCTCTCACCGCCTTCCTCGTCGAAGCAGACCAGAAGGGAGTCCACGCCCACCGCTACACCAGCAAGCTCGGCCTGCACGGTTTCAGCTTCGGCGTGATCAGCTTCGACCGCGTCCGCATCCCGCCTCACAACGTCCTGGGTGAGGAAGGGCAGGGCTTCGACATCGCGCAGTCCAGCAGCATCCTGTACGGAAGACCCAACCTGGCCGCGCTCAGCCTCGGCCTGCACGAGAGCGCCGTCGCCCTCACCACGCAGTACGTCAGCCACCGGCCCCGCTACAAAGGGGCAATCGCCGACCTCGGCGTGGTCCGCGACCGGCTGGGCCAGATGTCGGCTCGGGTGGTCATGGCCCGGATCCTGGCCTATCACGCCGTCGACATGCTCGACCATGGTCTGCCCTGCGACGCGGAACTCACCGCGGCCAAGGGCCTCGGCCACGAACTCGCAGCTGAGGCTGGCCGGGACGCCATGGAACTGCACGGCGCGAATGCGCTCACCGAGGACTACCCCCTCGAGCGGGTCTGGCGCGACATGCAGACCACCTATGCACCCGCTGGCACCGGCGAAGTCCAGCGCATCCGCCTCGCTCAGGCGCTCCTGCGCGAACACGGCCACGCTGGTGAGGAGACCGAACACACGCAGTGGTCCGCCCACCTCGCCCACCTCACACGGCACGCCCGCGCAGACCCGGCGCCCGCCCTCTAAAGCTCCCGCGCACGGCAACCCCGTACATCCGCATTGCCGTGCGCGGGCCCCCAGCCCCGCCGCAGTCCAACCCGTCCAGGCCAGGGCTGCGGCGGGGCGCACATCGCCACGCCTTTGCCCGCCTACCCCCTTCTCAGAGGACCGCATGAACATCATCTGACGGGGCCCGCCGCCCTCTGCCGTCCCT
The DNA here is from genome assembly GCF_042880855.1 of Streptomyces sp. NPDC058291. NCBI lineage: Bacteria > Bacillati > Actinomycetota > Actinomycetes > Kitasatosporales > Streptomycetaceae > Streptomyces > Streptomyces sp. NPDC058291. Next base: position 130,988 of record NZ_JBHVYK010000002.1, on the reverse strand, counting down.
CGCCAGGCAACCCCGTCCCCCAGCGCGAATACCAGCCCGGTGCGCGGACGAGGGACCGACGCGCCCTCCACCGTGAGCGTGCTATAGCCGCCCCCGCGCCGAGTGATCCATCGAGAGACATCGGCGACGTAGACCAAGGACAACAACGGTGCAGCCCGACCATCCCGCCTTCCTTTTTCCAGGCGCATCGCCCCGCCCCCGTCTTCCAGGGGACGTCGTGTGCTCCGAGAAACGTCCCGTGACCAAAATCGCCGCTTCCTTAGGAGGCACAGTGGTTCCGCACGTTGTCCTGACCTGGGTCACTACGGCCCGAGGCGGAGCAGAGCACTCCGTCATAGAACTGGCGGGCAACCTCGCCCGGATGGTGCCCGACGTGGATGTGCTGTGGTGGCGTCAGGGCGGACCGGCCGCCGGTATCTGCGCCCCGGCTCGTGTCCACGAGGTCACGAACTGGCAGGAGTACCAGCAGGCGTTTACGCGCATCTGCCAGCCTGCCGACGGCCGACCCGTCGTGGTGATCTCCAGCCACCGCACCGCGGCCGCCGACGTGGTCCTGGGCCCGCACACCCGGGTTATCCCGGTCGTCCGGCACGTCGTCAATGCCGAGCAGGTGCTGCGGGTGATCGACCCGGACCAGGGTGCGATGGTCAAGAGGACGATCGGGGACCTTCCGTGGGAGCTTCTGACTGCCGTGCCCGTATGGGTGGGCATCTCGCATGCATCGTCAGCAGCCCTGCGGGTGCACGCGCCCAAGGCGCGGTACGTCAGCACCATCCACAACGGTGTCGCCATCCCGGCCGAAATCCCCGAGCGCACCAGACCCGGCACGGGCCGGCTCCTCGTCGCCGCAGTCGCCCGTACGGTGCCCTGGAAACGCACGGAACACCTGGTGCGGGCGGTCGCCGACCCACGTTTGTCCACCGCGGTGCGTCTGGACGTGTTTGGGGAAGCGGGCTCCCAACAGAGTGAACTGGAAGACCTGGTGCGCGAACTCGCGGCACCGGTGCACTTCCTCGGGTACACCGAGGATCTGCCCCGGCGACTGGCCGGGTACGACCTGCTGGCCACCGCCTCGGTCCAGGAGGGCTTCGGACGCGCTGTCATCGACGCCGCCGGTGCAGCGATACCCGCCCTGGTGCCCAACGCCGGAGCCAGCCCCGAACTCGTCATCGATGCTCTGACCGGCATGGTCTACGACCCGGACGATCCCGGCGACCTCGTGGCCGCCCTCACCGACGCGCTTCTCGATCGCGCCTCGCTGGCGAGGATGGGCAGCGCCGCCCGCGCTCTGGCTGAAGCCTGGTACACCCCGGGCCGCTGCGCGGCCCAGTATCTGACGCTGGTGATGGGCCAGCGCCCCGCCGCCCGCGCACTCGAGCCCGCCCGGTGAACGAGGTCGGCCCCCTGCTCGGCGATGTGCTGCGCCTGGCCGACGACCCGTTCCTGAGGGAGCTGGGTGCCGGCGTCCTGGACGAGCAGCCCATCGCGTCCATCGGCGACGTGTCCGGCGCTGTATACGAACTGGTGTGCGCCTCGCTCGGCCCCCGGCCGCGCATCCATCCCGAGGCCTACGTCTCCCCGCTGGCGAACGTGGCCGACGATGTGGTGATCGGTCCGGGCGTGCGCGTCCACGAGTACTCGACCGTGCGCGGGCGGACAGTGATCTCATCCCATGTGCACATCGGGTACGGGTGCGAGATCTCCCGCAGCCTCGTCGGCGAACACAGCATCCTGTCCCACCGGGCGACCGTGGGCTGTTGCGTCATCGGCCGCGGCTGCTACTTCTCCGCAGACCTGCTCACCGCGGCCTGCGTGATGACCAACGAAGACATGCTCCGCCCGGACAAGCCCATCAGCTTCGCGTTGCCGGATGGCCGACGGATGAGTACCGGCGAACCGAAATGGTCAGCGGTGATCGGCGACGGCGTCCGCGCCGGCGCACGGGTCACCGTCGGGCCGGGCTCCGTCATCAACGCCCGATCGGTCCTGGCCTCGAACACCACCGTCGCCACGGTGTGGATCCCCGCCAACAGCCGGGTGAGCGGGCCGCAGTCCGGAAGCCAGATCACAACCCCCTTGGAAGGACTGTCATGAGGTACGAAACCGTACGCAGGCACCTCGTCAGCGTGATCGACGACATGGTCGCCTGGCAGCTGCTCAACCCGGCGGGAGGCGCCGTGTCGGTGCGTATGCCGGACGGGAACATTCTCCTGTCCTGTACCCGACTGGCGTTCGACCGCTGGAAGGTCAGCCCTCGCGACTTCATCGTCCTGGCCCCCGACGGGGAGATCATCGAGCAGACCGGCGGCCTGGGCGCATCCGGTACTCCGGTGCACCTGGACCTGTACCGGATGCTGCCGCGCGCCGGGGCCGTCGTGCACACCCACGCCCCCTACAGCCTGGTCTACGCGTCCCTGGGCCTGCCGGTACCGAGCGTGACCAACCGAGCCGACACCTTCGGTGACATCCCCTGTCTCCTCGCGGACGACAGTGCGGTAAAGGCCGACTTCATCGCCAACCCCGTTCCTCTGGACTTGCCGGCGGGCATGGTGAACCGGCCCGACGTCGCCGCCGTCAGCCTTCTGGAGTACCGGCCGCAGCTGGAGAAGGTCATCGCGCCTCGCGCCGACGAACTGCAACGTCACGGCCTGGCCTTCACCCTCTACCGGCACGGTGCGTTCACCGTCGGCCGACAGCTGGAGGAGACCGTCGACCTGATGCTGCGCCTGGAGGAGACCGCGCGGACCGCGCTGTTGCAGCCCCAGCTCACTGGCGGAGCTGTCTACCCCAACCGGGTGTACCGACCCGAATGGCGGGGCGCGGCGGTGCAACCGTGACCACACCAGTATCGTCGTATCTCATGGGGCGGGATTTGATCTAGAGGCATAGTGATATTCCGCCCTAAAGTATCCGCAAACTGGGACAGGAAACGTCGCCGCATGCATATCTTGACCTCGCAGGAGCAGCCCATGGCCGCCGACCGGCACACCTACCGCATCACTGGCGGAGTACCGCTTCACGGCACGGTCGAAGCCTCCGGCGCGAAGAACGCTGTGACCAAGGAACTCGTTGCCACGCTGCTGACCGGCGAACCCTGCGTGCTCCATGGCGTGCCCCGCATCCTCGAGGTGGACCTCGTCCTCGGCATGCTCACCGAGCTGGGCACCCAGGTGTCCTGGCTCGGCGAGCACACCGTCCGCGTTCACACCCCAGAGGTGACCAGCACCTCGCTGTCCTCTATGTACTCCGGCGTCAACCGGATCCCGATCCTCATGATGGGACCCCTGCTCCACCGGCGCGGCGAAACCGTCGTTCCGCTTCCCGGTGGCTGCACCATCGGCAAGCGGCCCATCGACTTCCATCTCCGAGGTCTCGCCCAGATGGGTGCTGACATCGTGGACCGGCCCGGCTCTGTCAAGGTGTCTGCCGACCGGCTCACGGGTGCACACGTCCACTTGCCGTTTCCCTCGGTCGGAGCTACCGAGAACCTGCTCCTGGCGGCCGTCCTCGCCAAGGGCACAACCGTCATCTCGAACGCGGCCGTCGAGCCCGAGATCGTCGACTTGGTGCTGATGCTCCAGAAGATGGGGGCTCTGATCACCATCGACACCGACCGAACGCTCACCGTCTCCGGCGTTGACGAACTCCGCGGCGTCGAGCACCACACCGTCGCCGACCGCATCGAGATCGCCTCCTTCGCCGCGGCAGCAGTCGCCACCGACGGCCGCATCGAGGTGCGCGGCGCACGCCAGGATCACCTGATCACCTTTCTCAACGTACTGCGCCACGTCGGCGGCGAGTTCAACGAGACGGAGCACGGCTTGGAGTTCTTCCGGGCCCGGCCGCTAACCGCCACCGACGTCGAGACCGGTGTCCATCCCGGGTTCATGACCGACTGGCAGCAGCCGATGACGGTCCTGCTCACCCAGGCGACCGGCACTTCCGTCGTCCACGAGACGATCTATGAGGACCGGTTCGGCTATGCCCAGCAGCTCAGCGATTCCATGGGCGCCGGCATCGAGCTGACCACCCGGTGCTTGGGAGCGGCCGCCTGCCGGTGGCACAACCGCGATTATCAGCACACCGCCAAGATCACCGGCCCGACCCCGCTCAAAGCCGCAGACCTCGTCATTCCCGACCTGCGCGCTGGCTTCGGCTACGTCCTCGCCGCCCTCGTCGCGGACGGCATGAGCACCATCAGCGGCACCCGCTACCTCGAACGCGGCTACGAGGAACCCGTCGCCAAGCTCACCGCGGTCGGCGCCAACATCACCACCCAACCCGCCTGACATCTCCGTGCCGCCCGCCCACAGCAGGACGGGCGGCACCCCGGCTGAAGAGGACCCGTCCGTGCGAAATGCCTTACCTCTCCTACCTCCGCAGCGGGTGTGGGAGCCGGTCATCGACCAGCACGACACCTGGCTCGCGATCAATCCGGATCAGGGCTGCCCCAAGGTCTGCGACTACTGCTACCTCCTCGACCGCGGTCAAACGCGCGTCAAGCCAGCCCAACTGGCCACCCCTCAGCGGACCGTCGACCTGCTCCTGTCGAGCCCCTACTACTACCGGCAAGCCGTGCTTGCCCTTTACACCTGCACCGATGCCCTCGCCACCCCACGCAACCGCGCCCATCTTGTCGGGCTCCTGGGCGAACTCGTCGCCAGGAGCGTACGCAACCCGGTGTGCCTGATCACGAAGTGCGCCGTCACCCAAGACGTCATAGACGCCATCCTCGCGGCGCGGGCGGCCGGCATCCCCGTGATCGTGTACCTCAGCTACTCCGGGCTCGGCCCTGACATCGAACGCGGCATCGACCACGAAGCACTCCGTGCCAACTTCCCGCGTCTGAGCGAACACGGGATTCCCGTTATCCACTACTGGCGTCCGCTCATCCACGCGAACGCCGCCCCTGAGACGATCACCCATGTCCTGGACTGGGCCGCTCGCTACTCCACCTGTTCCGTAGCTGTCGGCCTCAAGGTCAAGCGAGGCTCCCGGCAGCAGATGGCTGACCTCTGGCCCGCACTGAGCGACGAAAACCTGCCCCTGGAGTCGGCCGACGCCGTATGGCCGCGCGAGACCTGGGACCTGCTGGATACCCTGCCGCTCCGATATCCCGACCACCCCATCTATCAGACCAACTCCTGCGCCCTCGCCCACGTTCTGGCGCGCCCGGACAACCACAATGTCCACGCCACCCCCACCTGTACGGCCAACCACTGCCCGGTCAGCCAGCGCGAACGCTGCGCCACCGCCTCCCCGCCCTCGGTCAATGCCGACGCCATCCGGAACCAGCTCGTGTGGCTCGGCGTGCCTACGCTCCCAGTCTTCGACTGGGACGCAACGACACGCACCGTCACCATTCAGGGAGCCCTCAGCCTCCGTGACCGCAGCAACATCGCCCAACGGCTCGGCATCGCCGTCCAAGCTGCACGAGGCAGCAATGAGCAGTACTGGTCCGGCCGACTCGAAGGCCGACAACCCATCATCGTCGACTCGTAACGGCTGCTCCGAAACGCCGAAGAAGCATGAGGCAGCGGCGTCTGGAAGACCGAATGAGAGCTACGTCAATCGCTTCAAGGCGGACTTGGCGCGCTCTCTCGTCCTTCTCCGGGAACAACGTGGTTGGTCGGTGTACGACTTGGAACGGCGAACAGGAGTCAGCCGTTCGACGATTTCACGGATCGAACGAGCCGTGACCGAACCGACGACGACCGTTTTAGTGAAGGTTTGCCTGGCATACGGCTGTCCCGCGTCACGTCTTCTGGCTGAAATCGAATCTCGGCTGCCCCGCCCTAACGGCTCCAGCACGACCGCCGCGCAAGTCACGGATTGACGAACAGAGTCGCTGACTTTGCCCAGTAGGGTCGTTGGTATGAGTACACCCACGGAAGGGCTGACCCTGGGGGCCGTCAGCGCGATCGTCGAGAAGAAGATTCTCACCAACAAGATCCGCATCTGTCGGCCTGGCGAGCCGGTATTCAATCCGGACACGGGACAGTACGAGCCCGGCCCGCCCCGCACCATCTATGAGGGCCCGGGGGCGATCTTCCCGACCGGAGGTCCTTCCGTCGTCCTGCACCTCGCCGGACAGGCGTACGTGGACGACACCCCGTCCCGCTACCGACTGCTAACGCCGCTGTTAGCGCCGGTCGCCTCACGCGAGGACACCGTGGCCGTCGTAGAGACCGAAGACGAGTCGGCCATCGGCCGGACCTGGCGCGTCATCGACATCGGAGAGACCTCCACCCTGAGCATTGTGCGCACTACGTGGGTGGACCAGAACACGCAGACGGCAGGAGCGTGAGGTGACCACCGCCATCGACCCGGAGGAAGTACGCAAGGAGCTGGAGGCCAAGCTCCTTCTCGACACGGTGAGGGTCACCCGTCCTACCGGCACGCCGGCCCTCGACCCCGCGACGGGGCTCCTCGGGGAGGTGCCTGCCGACCTGGTCTACGAGGGTCTGGGAGCCATGCTGTCCGGCCACGGCCAGGTGACCGCGGAGGGGATCGTCGGCAAGCAGTGGCTTGACGACACGGTCTCCTGGTATCGGCTGCTGACACCGCTCAGTGCGCCCGTGCCAGCACGGTATGACCGGGTGGAGGTCACGGTCGCGCACTCGGGCAGCGCGGCAACGGGCGGTCGGACCTGGCAGGTCCTCGACCCTGCCGAAGCGTCGACCGTGGAGCTGGTGCGTGTGACGCGGCTGGACGAGATCACGCCGCCGTCGTGAGGCGAATCGGAGTGCCGGAAAACCGTCCTACGCTCGACGTATGGAGATCATGGACACTCCGGCCGCCGAACTTCAGCAGGTCAACGTCACGGCGGACGGCAGCAAGGCTTCGATACTCATCGACGGAATCGACTACTCCCGCGTCGTATCCGGCTACACCATTCACCAACAGGCTGGCAAAGCAGCGGACTTGGTAATTCAGTTCGCGCAGGGCAAGACCAGCCCCGACTTCGACGGAAACGCGAGAGTCGCCGTAGGAATGCCGTATGAACCGGGACCGGCAGCCGCCCACTTTCTCTCGGCCATCGACGCTGGGCTGCTGGAGAAGGCGGCGCTCGCCCGCCCGGACATGGACGGCGGGCCGCACGGCTTCACCAAGGCCGTACTGGCACAGCTCCAGCAGTGGGCGCGGGGGGAGTTCGACCAAGACCAAGCCCAGGAGGTGAGCTGATGGCTTCCCCACGGAACCCGCACCCGAACGCTCACCCTTCGGCGGGTGCGTACAGCAACGCCCCGCAGATCGCGGCGCTGTTGAACGCTCGCGCCGCCGCCGCACTGCCAGCGGTGTCCAGCGTCGTGCAGCACTACGCCATGCTGCTCGAAACCGCGATCAAGGCCAACGCGAGCGGTCGGCCAGGACCGAACGCGCCGACGGGTGACTACCGTCGCTCGTGGACCCACGAGCTCAGCACGAGCGGCCTGAACGTTGAGGCGACCGTCGGCACCAACAAGCCCCAGAGCAGGCGCCTGGAGTACGGCTTCGTTGGGGCCGATAGCCTGGGGCGGATCTACAACCAGCCGCCCTACCCGCACGTGGGTCCGGCCGTCGAACAGATCCGTCCCGCCTTCCTGGCAGCCATCGGAGCGGCGGTGGGGGACTAATGGCCGTGTCCGGGCGAGTGCTCAGCCTCGCGGTCCAAGCCATGCTCGCCAGCGCCACCGGCCGGTCATGCGGGTATGGGACGGCTCCCACTTCCAGCAGTCTGCCCACCGGCGCGGCCACCCCCTACAGCGTGCTCTATCCCGTCGGCTTGACCAGCGACGGACCACCCTTTGGAGACGCCAGCGCGGACGCTCGAATCGTCTATCAAGTCACGTCAGTTGCCACCACCGCCGAGCAGGCGGAGTGGATGGCCGACAAGGTCCGCGCCGGCATGCTGGCCCGGACGACGCTCGGCTACACCTACTCGATCAATGCCACCGGCTACATGGTCATGTCCCGTGAGCTGGACAAAGAGGAAGGCGTGACTGTCGCCAGCGGCGTATACAGTTACGTTCAGCGGTTCGCGATCGAGGTCACCACCCTCGGCTGACCGCCGTACCTCACCGCGGAGGCCCATCGCGGACGCCCGACCACTCGGTACGGGCCGACTCCCAGATTGATCTGTTGGGGACGGGCCTGCCGTATTCCGGGGCCGTCAGCGTCCCCGGAGAGTGAGAGTCGCGTGTCAGCCACGCAGCAGCGTTTCATGCGCCGAGGCACCACCCTCTTCTTCTTCCTGAAGAAGATCGCCTCCGACGACAACATCCCCACCCGCGCCGAACTCGGGCCCACGAACGCCACGAACTTGTCGGACACCATCTCCGACGTCGAAGGCTGGTCGCTGGAGAACACCCCGATCGACACCCCGGACATGGGGTCGACGTTCTCCACCACCATCCCCGGCGAGGACAAGGCGGACAACAGCTCGCTGACGTTCTACGAAGACAAGATCAGCGACGAGATCGAGACCCTGCTGTCCAAGGGCGTCGTCGGGTTCATCGCCATTCTGCGCAAGGGCGACGTGCCGCAGTCCAAGTCGCTCGACGCGTTCCCGGTCCGCGTCGGCAGCCGCAGCCCCTCGTACAGCACCGCGTCGGAACCGGCGAAGTTCAAGGTGACTTTCGGCATCACCGACGAGCCCACCCTCGACGCCGCCGTGCCGGCGAAGACCGTCTGAGCCGGGGCTGCCGTATGACCGCTTCAGCGATAGTCGAACCCCCGGCCGCCGCCGTCGCCCGCGACGCCCACTGGTCGGCGAAGATGGCGCGGCTCAAGGCGCGCAAGCTCCCCGAGCGCAGCCTTCGGTTGTGCGACGACGACGAGGCGAAGAAGAACGCCACCGACGCCGCGTTGGAACTGGCCAAGGCGCGCACGACCGCCCGCGGGCAGTCCATCGAGCAAGGGGTCTCGGAGGCCGACCGCGAGGAATGGACGGTCAGCCAGCCAGAAGTCGTCGCCGCACAGCTGCGACTCGACGCCGCCGAACAGGTCTTGGAGGACGCGACAGTCGTCCTGATTTTCCGAGCCCTGCCGCGCCCGGCCTGGGAGCAGCTCCTCCGCGATCATCCGCCGACGGAGGCCCAGGCCGACCAGGGCATGGAGTACAACGTCGAGACGTATCCCGCCGCCCTCATCGCCGCTTGCCACATCGAGCGGGACGAAGCCGGGGACGAGGTCCCCGGAATGAGCGAGCAGGAGGCGCAGGAACTTCTCGACGCGTGGCCTGACTCCGAGGCGAAGGCCCTGTTCACCTGCGCGCTCCTGGTCAACCAGACGCTGAGGGCGGATCTGGGAAAAGGCTGACCTCCGACCCGGGCTTTCGCGCAGAGATGGAGGTCTGCGCCTCGTACGGCATCCCGCACTCGCAGTTCACCGGGGCGGGAGACGGGCGGTGGTCGGCGCTCGACCGTGCGAAGGCCCTCGCTTACCTCAACTTCTCGCGAACGGTGTGCGAGTCGTGCGGGACCAGGCCGGAGGAGTGGGACGAGCAGGCGGGTGGCGACCGCTTCGCATACGTCAGTGAGACACACCGGTGCGTTGGCTGCGAGCTGATCGCCATGGAGCAGGAACAGGTCCCGGAAGGTCCGGAGGGGCGTGGGGTGAAGGTCGGGCTTCGGCCCAGAAAGCAGGCGTAGCCAGTGGCTGGGGCCTACACCCTCTACGTCCAGGTTCAGGCTGGCGTCACCGGTCTGGTCGGAGGTCTCCGCACGGCGGCGGGCCAGGTCACCGCGTTCGGTGGCCAGGTCCGCCGCGTCGACGGTGACCTCAACGCGCTCGCGGCACGGTCGGAACGGACCTGCCGTGCGATGACCACGGGATTCACCGTGATGGGCGTCGCTCTCGGCGGCGCGTTCGTCATGGGCGTTCGAAGCGCCATCGAGCTCGAGAAGCACATGGCGAACGTCATGACGATCTCGAAGGAGATCAACAGCACCAACATCGGCCACTTCACGGACCAGATCGTTGAGCTGAGCACTCAGCTCCCGCAGTCCGCCGCCCAGCTTGCCGAGGGCCTGTACCAGGTCGTCTCGACCGGCTTCGACGGCGCTGACGCCATGACGATCCTGCGCGTGGCTGCCCGCGGTGCCGCCGCCGGCCTGACGACGACCGAGACGTCCGCCCGCGCCCTGCTTGGCGTCCTCAAGGCATACGGGATGGACGCCTCGCAGGCCAGCGACGTCATGGACGTCATGTTCCAGACCGTCAACTACGGCGTCGTCTCGTTCGACGAGCTGGCACAGCAACTCGGTGACGTTGTCCCGATGGCCGCTGCGGCGGGCGTGAAATTCGAGGACATCAGCTCGGCGCTCGCTGCGGTCACCCTCTCGGGCATCCCGGCCGCCGAGGGAGTCACGGCACTGAACATGCTGCTGACGCGCATGATGAAGCCCACCCAAGAGCTGTCCAACATGATCAAGGGCTTCGGGTACGAATCGGCTGCCGCAGCCCTCCAGCAGGACGGCCTCTACGTCGTCATGCAGAAAGTGCGCAACGCCACCGGCGGCAGCGCCGACCAGTTGGTTCCTCTCCTGCGCGACATCCGAGCGGTCCGCGCCGCCCTCGCCCTCTCGGCCGCCGACGGAAAGAACTACGCCGCGACCTACCAGGGCATCAGCCAGGAGGTCGAGCGCGCCGGCGCGACGCAGAAGGCGTATGCGATCCAGATGGACACCACCGCGGGCCAGTGGAGTCTGTTCCAGAACCAGGCCCAGGCGCTCGGCATCGACATGGCGCGCGTGCTGCTGCCCGCCCTGCAAGGGGTGGGGGAGTACCTGAACGTGCTGGCCGGGGCGATCAACGATCTGCCAGGCCCGGTGAAGTCTGTCATGGGCGTCGTGCTGGCCCTGTCGGCTGCGGCTCTCCTCGCCAAGGCGGCCTTCCTGCGGTTCGGCGCACAGCTCACCGTCTTCCGGACCGAACTCGCCGCAGCGCGGGCCGGGGGCTCCGCCCTCCCCGCCGTCCTCAGCGGAGCCGGCATCGCGGTGGCCGGTCTGACGGCGCTGATGACGATCGGCATCGGCGTGTACGCCGCCTACTCGGCCAGCAAGCAGAAGGCCAAGGCCGCGACCGAGGAACTGGTCGACGCCCTGCGCAAGGAGAGGGAGGAGGGCGAGCAAGGAGCCGGGCTGCGCACCCTCACCGAACAGCTCACGAACAGCGACGACGTCAAGAAGCTCAAGGACGCCGGGATCGACGTAGCGACCGCCATCGACGCGATCACGTCCGGCGGCGCGAAGCTCCAGAAGCTCAAGGAAGATCTGGACACTCAGAAGGCTCTGACCTGGGACATCGGCTCATACGCGGCCGATCCGGAGTGGGATGCAGCCAAGAAGGTCTTGGACAAGCAGCACAAGATCTGGAGCAACGCGGTCAAGCAGGAAAGCCAGCTTGCCGCGAACATGGCGATCGTCAACAACAAGATCAAGAACAACCGTCGCGAAATGCTCGGGGCCTGGGACCTGACGCAATTGCTGCCGACGGACAAAAACGGAGCACCGCAGTTCACCGACCAGATGGAGGCGATGAGCAAGGCTCTCGCCTCGATCGTCGACCCGGCGAAGGCGTGGAAGGCCGCTCAGGACAAGGTCGCCGAGGCCAACCGAAAAGCGGGCAGGTCTGCCGACGCCTCGAAGGCTTCCCTGTCGGACTACGTCACCGAGCTGCGCAAGCAGCTCAAGGCGCAGCGCGAGTTCCAGAAGAACCTGGGCGAGCTGGCGGCCGCGGGACACCTCGATCTTGCCGACCACTTCTCCGACCTCGGCCCCGACTCCGCCCCGATCCTTGACGAGCTGGTCAAGCAACTCCAGAACGGCAAGGGCAAGGTCGCCGACGAACTCGAAGCGATCATCCAGGAATCGTCCGCCCGCTCGACCCCTGCCTTCCGCGCCGGCCTGGAGCAGTTGCCCGCCATCTCGGCGAAGTACGGGAAGAAGGTCGCTGAGGCATGGGCTGACGCGGCGGCCACCAACGACCCCGGCAAGCTAGCCCGCGTCATGCGGGACATGACCGTGGCGGACATGGAGACAGCGGCGAAGAAGCTGCCCACGTCCGCCGCCGCGCAACTTGAACAGGGCATGAACCTTTTGTCCGACGTGTCAGCCAAGTATGGCAAGGAGGCCTCGACTTCGCTGGCGCAGTCCTTCCTCAAGGGAGACATCGGAGAGATCCGCTCGCAGCTCAACGCCCTGTACGGAGCAGACCTGCCGATCAAGGCACCCGATCTGACCGGTGTCGTAGGAGCATTCAAGGCGGCTGGCGTCCAGTCGAACTCCGAGTGGTCCGGGATGCTCAGCCTCATCGTCGCGGTGGCCCAGCAGAAGGGAACGGCGGCGGCCTCCGCTCTCACCAGTGCCCTTCTCTCCGGCGACATGGCAGCGGTTCAAACACAGCTCGACGGCATCGGCGCGTCCGTGGGGCGCATCCCCGGGACCAAGACCATCACCGTGACCGTCAACAAACCCGCTGCAATCACCATCCCGTTCTTCGCTAAGCCGCAGCCAACCTCGTGGGACAAGGACGGCAACGGCGTACCCGATTCAATCCAGGCTCCGAAGAAGCAGGCCAACGGCGGACTGATCGACTTCTACGCCGACGGCGGGGTCCGATCCCGCCGTGAGGAACACACGGCGCAGATCGCTCCCGCCGGCGCGTGGCGCGTGTGGGCCGAACCCGAAACCCAAGGAGAGGCGTACATTCCGCTTGCCGGAGCGAAACGGGCCCGATCGAAGCGGATCTTGGAGGAGGTCGCCAGCCGCTTCGGCGGCGAAGTCACCTACCACGCCGACGGCGGCCTATCGGGCTTCACCTACCAGCCTCAGTCGCTGTACTCCCTGCCCGGAATCGCCAGCGATTCACAGGACAAGAAGGGCAACTTCAGCCTCGCGCTGTTCGCGAAGAAGCTCCATTCATCGGTGGCGACCGCCAAGCGGTGGCGTCGCGACCTCGACACGGTGGCTCGCCGCGCTGGCCAGGACGTGGCAGACGCCCTCGCAGAGATGGGCGAGGAAGGGGTGTCGCTCACTCGCAAGATGGCGACCGGCAGCTCGCGCTACGTGCGGTCCATGGCGAAAGACCTGCGGGAGCTGGCCGCCGCGTCGAAGGCGAGCCTGGGCGAGTACACCGGGCAGCTCCGCCAAGCGGTGAAGGACCAGACCGGCTTCGAGAAGAACTTGGCGAAGCTCGCGGCCGGCGGCTTCGGCGACCTCGCCAAGCGCCTGGCCGAGCAGGGCGACCAGGACGCGGCCGAACTCGCCACCCAGGCCGTGAAGGACAAGAAGAAGGCGAAGGCGGCGAACGGCGCCGCCCGCAGCGCCGACAAGACCGTGCCCAGTGACGACCTGCCGGACCTGGTCGCGATCATCGGCGCGATCAAGAGCAAGACGACCGGGTTGCACGCGGTGGCAGACGCCACCGGGCTCGATGAGGACCACATCATCGAGATCGCCAACCTCGGCCTGTCCCGGCTCAAGAGCGCACTGGGCTCGAAGGGCGCCAAGTTCTTCTCCGACCTGAGCCGTGCGAACAAAGGACTGTCGTACGCCAACGGCGGCATCCTCACGCCCGGCCTCTACGCCACCTCCGGCGGCCTGATCAAGTTCGCCGAACCGAGCACCGGCGGAGAGGCATTCATCCCGCTCGGCGCGGCGAAGCGCAGCAGCGCCCTCACTGTCCTGCACGACGTCGCCACACGCTTCGGGATGCGCCTGGCCAGCGGTGCCGCCCCACCAGCCATGCGGCTCGTCGACGCTCGGCCCGCTCCGGTCCAAGTCGTCATCGTCCGCGACGAGCGGCCCGCCGCCCTCGTCGGATCCATGCCCGTGACCGTCAACGGTGGTGCCGACGCCAAGGCAGCGGACCGGGTCGGCACGGAGATCATGCGGCGGCTGCGGAACGCTCAGCGAGGAGGCCGTATCTGATGGCGGTCATCAATCAGGAGTGGCAGATCGACTTCGCGGGCGTCCTCATGGGCCCCGGTACTCCGTACCCCGTCAGCAACATCACCGGTCTTGGGACACCAGAAGTCCGGGCCCAAGACGTCGAGTTGCCTACGGACGACGGCTCGTTCCCCGGCGTGGACTACTACAGCCCTCGCACGGTGACGATTGAGGCCGGCATCCGGACACCGGGTGACCCGCACGCCGCCGTCGACGCGCTCGCCGCACTCGACCAGGCTGCAGCCGACCCGGCGACCCGGAAGAGTGCGGGCGCCGTGCAGACCCTGCGGCTGTGGTGGCCGGGCCGTACCAACCCCAAGCGGCTCTACGGCAGGGTCCGCCGAGTAGAGGCCGTGTCCATGGCGCAGGCGATCTACGGCTGGATCCCGATCACTTTGGACTTCACTGCGACCGCCCCCGAGTGGCACGACGACACCGAGCAGCAGATCACGCTACCCCTCGCTCGCGACTTCGAGGAGGAGGGCTTCACCGCTCCGGTAACCGCACCGATTACGACCGGCGTGGCCAATCCTCAGGAGCGGCCAGGCTGGGTCACCAACTTCGGTGACTTGGCTGCCTGGCCCTCCTTGACGATCAGTGGCCCGGTGGTGAATCCCCGCATCTGGATCACGGAGACGGGCCGTGTTCTCGACCTCGCGCTGGCTCTGGGGGAGAGCGACATCCTTCAGATCGACACGCGTCCCGGAACGCGCTGGGTGCTGCACAACGGCGGCAACGCCGCGTACGCCCTGTCTGCCGCGTCCCGGTTGGACCTCTTTCAGATCCCGCCCCGTCGGACCAGCGAAATTCGGTGGATCGGGGCGGACTACACCAACTCCACCCGCCTCAAGGTGTCTTGGCGCGACGCCTACACCGCCCTGTAAGGAGAGCACTACCAGATGGCACTGATCCAGCCGCCCATGCTGACTCATGGCGGCACCCACCCGGCCCGCGCCTTCCGGATGATGATCCGCGACCTCGCTTGCGGCAATTCGGGCGTGACCGAAGGAAATGACCTGAAAGTCAGGGAGTGGGCCACCCCCGGCGCCGGCGTGCGTGTCGGCGATGGCTCGGCCGTGGTGGGCGGAGCGGCCTGGGGCCAGGGCTCCTACACCCAGTACAACGTGGGCGATGCCATCGTGCCAATCGCCCCGACGGGATCCTCGGCTCGATCCGACCTGATCTGCTTGCGAGTCGAGGACCCGGACTACGAAGGAAACCGGAATCCGGCCGCCGACGAGATCGGCTACTTCCACGTCGTGTCCGGGGTGTCCGCCACGACAAAGACGGTGCCGCCCGGAATGACGGCCATCCCATTGGCCCGACTGAATCTTCCGGCGAACACAGCCACGGTCACCAACGCGATGGTTGTAGACCTGCGGCAGATCGCGAACCCGCGGCGCGACCGACGGCTCTACACAGCCTTCCCGTCAACGCTGAGCGAGCTGAAGTACCAGGACAACAAATGGCATGCCTGGCCTACTTCGGCCAGTTGGGCGGTCCCCATCCCTGCCTGGGCCGTGTCGGCCAAGGCCGTCATCACCATTGCCGGACTTCGTATGGCACGGGCTGACGTGTTCGCCTCCATGCAAACGAAGTTGGGCGCTGACCTCGGAGACAACACCGCCATCGACGACGACCAGGGTGCAAACACCCGCCGACAGACCATCGTCGTGGCGGACAACATCACCATCAGCGCGGCCCAACGCGGCACCACCCAGACTCTCTCGCTCCAGACCTACATGTCCAAGTCAGAAACAGGTGACCTGGGGGTCGACAGCTCCACCTCGATCATCGCCGACGTCGAGTTCACCGAAGGCGTCCTCTGACACGACGCGCATTGCCATAAACCCATCCCGGCGCGGGGGAGATCAAGGACGCGCCCGATGGCAACGCCGTCATACCGCTATCTCACCACCGACGCGCTCACCAACAAGGTCCTGGCCTGGGACCTGCCGCTCAGCGGCGTTGAGTTCGGGCCCGCGCTGTCTGCGACCGGCGGCCTCGTCGGGACTGTTGAGCCCCGTCTCGCCCAGCTCGTCCGCTCTCAGCTCGCCCCCGGGAACACCAAAATCTTCGTTGAGCGAGACGGGCGGCTGCTATGGGGCGGTCTGATCTGGCGGGCTGACCCCGAGGGCCAACAGCTGAACATCGAGGCCTCCGGGTGGGGCTCGTACCCGTACCGCCGCTACGACATCCACGGACAGCTCAACGCCCGCGGCCCCTATACCTACGCGGACCCGTGCAGAGTCATCCGCGACGTGTGGGCGTACTGCCAGGAGCAACCTGACGGGCAGCTCGGCGTTCAGGTCGACGGCACCACTTCCAAGGTCACAGTCGGCACCCCCGAGGACCCTTATCGGGTCGACTGGTGGGACACGCCCTCGCTCGGCGACGTCATCGCGGACATGGTCGCCGTCGAAGGCGGCCCCGAGTGGACCGAAGACGTCGCTTGGCAGAGCGGAACCCCGCAGGGCCACATCCGAATCGGCTGGCCTCGTCTCGGCCGCCGCCGCACGGACATCCACTTCGAGTCCGGCGTGAACGTCGTCAAGGCGGTCCCGGTCGAGTACGACGCCGACAACCTCGCCCAGGTCGTCATTGCGCTCGGAGCTGGCGAGGGCCGCAACCGCCGCCGCGCCGTCGACGCCGTACGGGACGGCCGGCTACGCCTGGAACACCTGCTCGACGTACCGCAGGAGAAGGCGAACGACAGGCTGGCCGCGCGCGCCCGTACAGAGCGCATCTCCCGACAGGTCATCGGAGAAGTCACTGAGATCACCGTCCGTGACCACCCGGCGGCTCGCTTGGGTTCCTGGCAGATCGGCGACGACGTACGGGCCCGAGTCCACGACCAGTGGACCGACTTCGACGCCTGGTCCCGCATCGTCAGCTGGCAGATCCGACCCGCCTCCGGAGACACCCCCGAGCAGGCCGTCATCCAGCTCCAGCGCGCAGACCGCTTCACCTACGGGGGAGGCACCGCGTGAGCAGCGACATCGCCCGACTGGCCGCCCGCGTGGCCGTCCTGGAACGGCAGCTGGCCCGCACTACCCGCACCGCCCGCATGGCGTACTCGTCCGTCGAGGACGGCGCGATCGAGGTGTACGACCAGGACGGCACCCTGCGCGGCAGCATGGGCCTCCAGGACGACGGCACCGTTGGCTTCGTCGCCCACAACGGACCGCCGCCACCCACACCCGCGCCGCCCGTGGTCGAGTCCGCGCTGTCCGGGCTGACCGTGACCTGGCCGGGAACGTGGACGGACGCCGAGACCGCTCCGCTCGATTTGGCCGAAGTCCAGGTTCACCTGTCGACGACCGCCGACGCCGAGCCGGACACCACCAGCCCCGTGGCAGCCTTCCACACGGCCGCCGGCGGAAGCATCACCCTCGCCACCGACACCTACACCCCGCTGTGGGTGCGCCTGATCGCGGTGAACACATCCGGCACGGCTGGAGAGCCCTCGACTGCTGTGCAGGGCCAGGCCCGCAAGGCCGTTCCCGACGACATCGTCAACGCGATCATCGACGAAACCAAGCTCGCCCGCGGCGCGGTCACCGCCGCGGCGCTCGCCCTGGGGGCCGTCAACACGACGGCTCTCGCGGACGGCGCGGTTCTCGCTGAGAAGCTCGCGGCCAACTCCGTGACGCTGGGCAAGGTCGCCAGCGGCGCGATCACCCTCAGTTCGCTCGGCGGCGCGCTCGCGGACGCCACCAGCCAGCGCCTGGTCGACACAATGGGCGACGCCGCCGCCTGGCAGACCACCGACCAGGGCAGCGGCGCCACATGGGCGCACCTCACCGGAGTCCCGGACGCTCCCACTGGCCGAAGCATCGGTGAGGCCCGCGGCTTCATCCGGCTTCGCGGCACGACCCTTGTCCCGTATGAGCCCGGTGTCCTGTACCGGATCAGCGCCCGAATCCGGGCTACAGCCCAACTCGCCTCTGGACCGGACGCCTTCTACGTCGGCGTGCTCGGCATAGGTGCAGACCAGACCACCCTGGTCAACCGTGTCGGAGCGAACTCGCCGAACAGCCACTACTACATCGCGGCGTCGAATCGGTCGCTGCCGACCACGGACGGCTGGGTCACGGTCGTCGGCTACCTCAAGGACCGGGCAGCCGCAGGCTCCGCTGGTCCCAACAACGACCCGCGCTCGCCGGGCACCGTCCACGACGCCGTGCGGTACATCACCCCTTATCTGTGGCTCGGCTACGCCTCGATGGGTGTTTCCGGTTCCTCGGCCGTTATGCAGGTCGACGCCGTTGCCATTGAGGCGCTGAAGACCGGGATCGTCGACGCAACGAACCTCGTGAGCGGTTCGGTGACCGCCGCGGCGCTCGCGGCCGACTCAGTGATCGCCGGGAAGGTCGCGGCCGATGCCATCACAGGCCGCGAGATCGCCGCGAATTCGGTCACGGCGGTCGAGATCCTCGCGGGAGCGGTGACCGCCGAGAAGATCGCGGCCTTGGCCATCACGGCCGAGAAGATCGCGGCGCTGTCCATCACGGCCGAGAAGATCGCGGCGCTGTCCATCACGACAGACAAGATCGCGACCAATGCCGTGACGGCAACGAAGATCTCGGCGGGCGCGATCGAAGCGACCCATATCAAGGCCGGGGCAATCACGGCGGACAAGCTCGACGCCGATGCCATCAACGGCAAGACGATCAACGGAGCCGTTCTCACAGGCAGCACTCTTCGAACCGCTGCAAGCGGACAGCGAGTTGTCATCAGCCCCGGAAACAGCAATCCGGAGACCGGGTCGATTGAGTTCTATTCCGGAAGCGCCGATGAGTCAGCACCGGCAGAACTCAATACCGCCATCGGGTACGCCTCAGATTCCTCCGGTACCTACGAAGTTCCGAGCGTTTCGCTCAGCGCCCCGAAGGTGACTGGTTCAAGCCAGGAAACAGGGGTGTTCCTGCAAAGCCACGTGCCGGGCTATTCGGGAGGAGTCTTCAACCTCTACGCAAACGAGCTGAGCGGCAACGGAGTTGCCTACATCAACGGGTACGGCGCCGATACATCGGACGTCGGATCGTCCATCGAGCTGTACGTCCGCGACGCGCCGTCCGGGTCGGCCCAGTCCACTGCCAAGCTCACATCCAGCGGGTTCGCGATCGACCGAGATCTCAGCGTCTACGGCAAATCTCAAGGTCGCGGGTTCGTCGCGCAGAAGACTCTGACCGCGAACGTCACGTTCTCCGGCACGGAGACGGCTGTCATCACGACCGGCAGCATCACGTTCAAGACTGGTCGTGCATACCGTGTGTCTCTCTGGGGACTGCACAGTGCGGCAAGCGCCAGTTTTGCGCTATATCGAATTCGCAAGAACACTGTGTCCGGGACGATTTACAAGGACCAGATACGGGTCAACAATCTACAAGCCTCTTCAGCGAACGCCGCGGTTTCCATCCAGACCATCCTGACCAACACCACCGGCAGCGATGTAACAGCCGCACTGTGCTGGACCGGAACTCAGGGCGGAGTGGCACAGACGTGGACGCTCGCCGCCAGCAGCAGCAACGTCGCCTACCTGCTGGTGGAGGACTGCGGCTCTGCCGACGATTACACCGGTCAAGCCATCACCTGACCGGTCCGAGTACGGCAATTCAGGTTTGTCCCGCGTCTCCTAGACTGATCTTCAGCGGCGCGGGGCAGCCGAAGGGACCAACGTGACCGAGCCGCAGGGCCAGGACCCCACGCCGTGGGAACTGCTGCGGGCCATGCAGCAGATGCGCGACGACCTGCGCGCCGACTTCGCTGCCTTCAGCGCGCGGCTCGCCGAGATGGTGTCGAAGATCCAGTACGACGCCGACAGGCGGACTGACGAGGTACGGATCAAAGCCGTCGAGGACGACATCGCACAGATGCGGCGCGAGCGCGAGACCGAGCGTCAGGAGGCCCGCAACGTACGGCGGTTGGCTCTTACCGCTCTCGTGGCCCCGGTCGTGGTGGGAGTGATCGTCGCGATCGTGACCGGCAAGCTCGGACTGTAGGCTCGCAACAGCAGGCGCGGGGGAGAACAAGGAACGCGCCATGCCTGATCTCTGGCTGCCTGGGGCTGAGCGGCACCCGCTCAGCGACACGGCACCCACCGACACCAAGTACGCCCCGCGCGTGATCTGGCACATCACCTGGGACAAGAACGGCACGGCGGCCAAGCCGGCCGACCTCGTCCCCTTCGACCAGCTCGTCCGGTACTTCACGGGCGGCGGCAGCGGGACCGCTCCGCACCTCCTGTGGGACCCGTTCACCGGACGGACCGCACAGTTCTACCCGGCCAACAGCCGGTCGAAGTCCGTCGTCGACAGCGCAGGCGGCACGCGGACCAACCGTACGGGCCGGGTCTGCCTCCAGGTCGAAACACTGTTCTTCCCCTACTGCCGGGTGAATGGGCGGTCCTACGCGACCGTCCGAGACACTCCGGCCAAGGGCCTGGACAAGATCCTCACCTGGGCGCGGAGTTGGGGAGTGCCCGACGCCTGGCCGATGGGCTCTCCCACCTGGAGCGCGAACCGCAGCGAGCACACCTGGGAGACCCAGGGAGGGCACTACGCCCATAGCCAGGTACCCGAGAACCAGCACACCGACCCGGGACCGATGCCGAAGTGGCCCACCGCGGGCCCGGCACCCAAGCCGGGACCGCCGCCGTTCCCCGGCCGTAGCGCCTTCGGCCCCGGCAAGTCGAACGCCTCGATCCTCCTCCTGGGCCAGCAACTCGTCCGGCGCGGGTTCGGCAAGCACTACCGCGTGGGCCCGACCCGCGACTGGGGCGAGGCCGACCGCCTGAACCTCCAGGATTTCCAGCTCGCGCAGAAATGGACCGGGTCCGACGCCGACGGCTTCCCCGGCCCCCAGACCTGGGCCCGCCTGTTCAGCTGACCCGCGATCCCATCAAGGAGCAGAACCCATGAACCTGTACGCATCCCTTCTGCGCACCGGGGTGCCGGCCGCGGTCGGCTGGCTCGTCGCCGTGGCGCTGCGGCACGGCCTCGACCTGGACACGACGGCCGCATCCGGTGTCCTCACCCCGGTCGTGATCTTCGTCTACTACGGGGGCTTCCGCTTCGCCGAGGAGCACGTGTCGCCCCGCTTCGGCTGGCTGCTGGGCTATGCCCGGCCGCCGAAGTACGAGGACTCGCAGTTCTCGCTGCCTCAGATCTGACCGGATCGAGGTGCCGCCGCGAGGCGCTCGAGTAGGCATGGAAGAAGGCCCCCGTCTCGCGACGGGGGCCTTCGACCTCTTGGAAGCACCCACACTACCGCGTCCCCTGGGGGATCCGGACTCCGCTCGCTCCCTGGTTACAATCTATATGCAGACGTACCGTGAGCGAGAGGCGATGGAGTGACCGAGGATCAGAGGCCAGCGGCGAGGAAGCCGTACTTGGCCGGCGGGGCCGAATTCGCCGAGCTGTACGACGTCAGGCGACTCCAGGTCAGTCAGTGGATCAGCCGTGACCACACACTCGACTACCGGTACGCCAAGATCATCAGCGGATCGCCCTACTGGCTCCTCCAGTTCGCGAAGGGCTTCGGTCAGACCACCCCGCGCCCCAAGCACCTGAACGAATCCGTGCTCGCACGGCTGGTCAAGGAGCAGAGTCCGGGCTACTGGGTCGGCGAGGTCGACCAGCTTCCGCCGCTGGTGGGCCAGGCTGAGCTGGTGGCGCTGTTCGGCCTACCGTCCGGCGCCCTGCTGAGGAAGGCGGTGAGCACGAGCCGCTTCCGTGCCGCCGACTACACCCTCTCCGGATCGCCGATCTGGCTCCTGGAGCCGGTGATGGACGACGTGCCCGCGCTCCAGGCCGGAGCCCGGGGTGTGGACTGGGCGATTGATGAAACGGTCCTCGCTGCGCTGCGCGACGGCACCTACGAGGGCCCCGGCGCGAGGATCGTGCCGCGAGGCAAGGCGGCCAGCAAGCCCGCCAACTAAGCGCATTTTAGGGGGACTTGTTCTTGATCTGACCCGCATTTGCATATAGAATAGAAGCGTACTCGTCGGAGTGCGCTTCTATTCGTTGGGGGTGGAGTGTCGGTACCCAGGGGGCCGCCAAGGTGTGGGGTCGAGGAGGTTGTCGATCGACATTGCCCTTGCCCGAAGATAGATTCCAACACTCCAGGGGGTTCGTACCATCTCTAAGGGGGAGAGCCTTGCTGATCGAACAACCGCCGTTGTTCGGCACCATCCAGCCCGTTCGCCACCCCGACAACGTCGGCGACCTGACCATCCAGCAGCGGTTCGAGGCATTCCACGCGCTCAACCCCTGGGTGCTCCGGTCGCTGACCCGGATGACCGCCGACTGCGCGGAGAAGGGGTTCGGCCGCATCGGCATCGGGATGCTGTTCGAGCTCCTGCGCTACCAGTACGGCGCGGCTACTCGAGGCGACGAGTTCGCGCTGAACAACGACTACCGCTCCCGGTACGTCCGGCTCCTGCTGGCCGAACACCCGGAGTGGTCCCCGCTCTTTGAAGTCCGAGCCCTGCGCACGGACTGACCACGACCTCTTGGAGCCAGATCGTGAACGCACCAGCGGGCGCCGCCAAGCCGCCCGCCATCAAGCTCAAAACCCGCAAGCCGACGGGCATCGTCCCGTGGCCTCTCCTTCTGATCGAGGGGGAGGAGGGGGCCGGCAAGACCTACTCGGCGGCCCAGTTCTCCAGCAGTGAGCGCATCGGCCAGATGTACTGGATCGATCTCGATGAGGGATCCGCCGACGAGTACGCGGCCATCGAGGGCGCGAACTATCTGATCATCGAGCACGACGGGACCTACCGCGACATCCTCGAACAGGTCGAGGCCGTGCACGCAGAGGCGCGGCGCGCGGCGGCGGCCGGAGAACCGCCGGTCGTCCTGACCATCGACTCAGGGTCAGCCCTGTGGAGGATGCTCACCAACTGGACGTACGAGCGGGGCCGCAGGACGCGGAAGAACCGCGCGCTGCTCCAGGAGGACCCGGACGCTGCTTACGACATCGGCCGGAACCTGTGGAACGACGCGCTGGAACGGTGGAACCGGATCGTCTACCTGCTGCGCACCCTGCCCGGCATCTCCATCGTCCTGGCCCGCGGCAAGCAGGTCAGTGCCACGGACGACAACGGCCAGCCGATCCAGAACAAGAGCGAGTGGAAGGTGTCGGCACAGAAGGACCTGGGCTTCGACTCCACCTGCTGGGTGCGGATGAAGCGTAACGCCGACCCGCAGATCATCAAGGTCCGGTCCCTGCGGATGCGCGTCGAGCAGAAGAAGCCGCTGACCCTGCGGGATTTCAGCATCGAGGACCTGGTCTTCAACAGGCTCGGCTGTTCCGTTGAATCCCAGCCGCGCATCATGCCCGCGCTCTCCGGTGACCTGGTCCAGCCGTGGCTGACCCGCATCGCAGAACTCAAGGACAAGGAAGCCCTCGGCGCACTGTGGCGCTCCGTCCCGGACCCAGCAAACCGCCTTAGCCGGGAGGAGATCGCCACCGTTCGGGCTGCCGCCGAGCAAAGGGCGGCCGAGCTGGACAACCCCCGCTCGGAGATGGGCGAGGGCCCACTGACCGACGCCGACAAGCTCCGCGCCGCCGCCAAGCGGAAGGCCGCCGAGCAGGACGCGGACGCCGAGCAGTGACCGGGCCGCACTCACCTCTTGGAGCACTCCCATGTCCGTAGCAACCATCGTCGACGGCGTCGCGCCGTCCATCTGGGACGCGGCCCACGACGTCGACGCCCGCCGGCCCCGATCTCTTCAGACCCAGCTCGGGGCGTCCGACACCGTGTGCGGCCGCCGCGCCGCCTACATCCTGCACGGCGTCACGCCGACCGATCACGCCGACAAGCGCGCGGCGATCCTCGGCACCTTCATCCACTACGGCCTGCTGGAGTCGGCGCGCACCGAGTACCGCTGGCTGGTTGAGCGCAGTGTCCAGGACGACCTGATCAGGGGCCACGTCGACGTCGTCCAGCTCGACGCGGCGACGGCAGCTCGTCTGCCCGCGCGGCACCGACCTGCGATACCCGCAGACGTGCTCACCGTGGAGGACGTGAAGACGAAGTCGACCTACCTGTGGGACCGCGTCCTTCGCTACGGCGCGACGGCCGCCGAGCTGCGCCAGGTGCACCTGTACGCGGGCGCGCTGCACGAGGTCGGCTTCGAGAACGTGCCTGGCCAGCGTTACCTGTCCCGCCTCGGTCCGCTGAACATCGGACGCATCCGCTTTCGGTTCATCAACCGCGACAGCGGCGCAGAGCACATTCAGGAGATCGACTTTGACCCTCAGCGGGCCGCCGAGGCCCAGTGGTGGGTGGAGCGCGTGCGCGAGACCAGCGACCCCGAAGAGATGCCGCGTGACTTCAACGGGCCGGGCCTCGACGCCATCTGCGACTACTGCCCGTTCCGCTCCCTGTGCTGGCCGGGGACAGCCCCGGGCGTACCGGAGCAGACGGCGCTCATCCACAACGACGCCGACCGCGAGCAGGCGCTGATCGACTACGTGAAGGGACACGAACTCGCCAGCGAAGGCAACCGGATCAAGACCTTCGCGCGCAAGAAGCTGGACCAGTCCCCGGCCGGGATCTACGGGCCCAACAAGCTCTCCTGGCGCGGCGGGAACGACGAGGAGAAGGACGACGTGGAGGCGATGGTCGACCTCCACGAGGTCGCCGGCATCCCCGTGCCGATGAAGCCGGACGCGGATCGCATGGTGAAGAACCTCAAGGCGGCCGGGCTGCCTGTCCCTCGACGCAAGACCGGGCAGAAGACGGCCCCGGTCATCAACGTCGGGCCGGCCTGACCTGCAACCCCTGACTCCTCAGCCCCGTCCGTAAACCACGGGCGGGGCGCCCCGTCCTGCCGCCATGCCCGTACCGCCCAAGGGGAACCGTGTCCATCCAACTGATGATCGCCGCGGCGTATCTGCCGCCTGACGTGCTCAGCCAGAGCCAGAAACTCGCCCTCATGAAGATCGCGGACAGCGCCGACGACGAGACGCGTCTCGCGCGACCCGGTCTGACCCGCCTTGCCGCCTGGGTCGGCGTGACAGACAAGCGCGCCATCACCATCGTCACAGAGCTGATAGCCAAGGGCCTCGTCGAACGCGTCGAGACCGGCAAGGCGGGCCGGTCCGCCGTCTACCGAGTCTTCCCGCTCGGGGTACCTCCCACGCCGACCACGCCGGACCTCAAGGCGGCTGCGGAAGCCCGTAAGGCGGCCCCCAAGAACCCCCGTAAGGCCCGCTCCGGGGTGGTGCGTTCGGCTCCGGCCAAGCCTGCCATGACGTATCAGGACGTCGAAGCCCGCGAGGCCGAACGGCAGCAGAGGGCTGAGAAACCGCAGGTGGAGGCAGGGTTACACCAGGGGAACCCAGAGGGAGAGGCAGGGTTCCACGGGGGGAACCCGGAGGCGGAAGAGGGCCGGGTTCCACCGGTGGAACCCGATGAGTTTCACGGGGGGAACCCAATGGGTTCCAGCGGTGGAACCCCTTCCTTTCCTGGTTCTTCCTCTGTCCTTCCTTTCCCCCCTACCCCCACGGCTGACGCCGTAGGGGAGCCCGCGCCCGCTCCGGCAAACACCCCGACGCCCGACCACGAGGTGCCGCAGAAGGGCTGTGCGCGCCACCAGGGCCGTCCTGCTGCTTCATGTCGTGGGTGCGGCACCAACCCGCGCGCAGGGCGTGAGAGAGAGCGGGAAGAGGCCAAGGCGGCTGAGCATCAGGAGCACGGGCGCTTCTGGGACGAGTGGCACGAGGAGGCGGCCAGCCGCCGTCAACGGGTCGAGGAACGGCCGGAGTCGGTGGAGGCAGCACGCAGGGCTGTGCGTGAAGCCCTGCGCGACTCCAAGGCCCGCAGGGAGCAAAAAACTTAGGCCCCCGAACGAATATTTCGCCAGGAATCTGGACATCCCTGGTATTGCATATAGAATAGAACCAGAAAGAGGGGGAGAGCCCCTCCGACCGAAAGGACGACATGAGCTACCTGCCCACCCTTCGCCGCGCCCACAAGGGCGCGATCGTGCTCGACGGCAGCGCCGCCGCTCACGAGCAGATCCGCACCCTGGCCGACCTCTACCGCGAAGACCCTGAGGGTGTCGGCGACATGCTCATCCAGATCGCCGACCTCAAGGACCAGGCCGAGCGGGAGCGTGACCTCGACGGCCTCGGTCACGCCGAGCACGTGCGGGACGACATCGTGACCGAACTCCTCAATGAGATCGGCGGCGCGGAGATCTACCTCGACCCCCGCGACAACCACCATGCCCTCATGCAGGCGCGCAGCCTCGCCCACCAGGCCCGGCGCATCGCCGACGCGGCCCAGCAGCGCGCCGACGAGCTGGCGGTCCTGACCGCCGTCGCCCGCGGTGCACGCGAGCAGCGCAGGAGGCCCCCCGTCTGCTAGTGCAGGCGTTTCGATTCGTTCCAAAATAGATCCCAACTCTGTACTGTTGGGCGGCACAAGACCTCTTGGAGAAAAACCCGTGAGCAACCACCTCGCGCAGATGGCCCCGATGCCCGTGCACGGCAACACCGACGACCCGCTGTGGCGCAAGCTGTGGAACGCCTACGAGCCGGTCATCACCGCGCTGCGGCGCATCCCGCTCGTCGCCGACGTCGAGATCTGCGGCGGCATGTTCGGCATCACCGCGCAGCTCACCGACGGATCGCACCTGTGGATCTCTTCGGTCGAGGAACTGCCCCTCGACCCCACGGAGGTCGAGGGCTGGCACGTCAGGCGCGCCCACGAGGACAACCCGACCGTTGACGAGCTGGTCTACAACTCAACCGTCGACGGCGAGGACTCCCAGCACGGCAACAACGTCGTCCCCCTCATCCAGGCGATCACCACCTTCGTCACCGAGCGCCGTCTCGCCCCCAAGCTGATCGACGTCATATCCGTCCAGCTCGACGGCGTGACGAAGGACCACCGGCGCATCAGCAAGCACGTCCAGGGCCCCTTCGATGAGCGCCACGCGGCGGTCAAGGAGTACGGCTACGCCACCCACGCTCTGATAGAGCACGGCTGGCGGCGCATCCACGAACAGGGCGGATTCGACTGGCCGCTGACCATCTGGGAGCGGAACGGCGCGATCGTCACCGTCTATCTCGCCCACGTCGGCCAGGTGAGCGCCTGATGCCCGGCGCGGAGGCGGTCCAGACGAGCGCGGCCGAGACCAACTGGTGACGCGATGACCCCTCTCCTCGCGCTGCTCGCGCTCGCCGTCGGCGTCGCCGCCGGCCTCGCCGTGCTCGTCGTCGACGAACTGCGCTGGGAGGCCCGCAACCGGCTTCCGAGGTGCACCACCTGCGGCGAGCAGCACCACCGCCACGCCGCCCAACGCTGAACGCTGTCCGGCCCGCTCATCGCGGGCCGGACAACCGCAGACCTCTTGGAGAACACCCCGTGGGATACGACATGTACATCCAGAACCCTGACGGCGAGCTGGCCGCAGGCGACGAGAACTACTTCCACTTCGCGTGGACGGCGCTGCCGCGCACCCTCGACGCGATGGCCAACTTCGGGATGCTGACCGAGCTGCCCGTCCCCTCGATCCCCCCGCTGACCGCCTACGGGCTGACGGTCCAGGACTTCGGGCCCGGCGTCCAGCCGGACCAGGCCACGGCCAACCGCATCGCCGAATACCGCGCCGCGTACCAGGCCGTCATGGACGCTGCGGAGCCCGACCCGACCGGCATCCCGACCTACAAGCTCCAATTCAACGATGGCTTCCTCGTCTCCGTCGCCGAGATCAGCGCCGCGCTGACCACCTACGAGGCCCACCCGAACGTGGCCATCGCCGAAATGCCCGTGGGCGATCCGACGTGGCGGCACTGGATGGCGTTCCTGCGCCGCGCCCAGACGCACGGCGGCTTCCGCACCTACTGATCCCGGCCACCGCCCGGCCCCGCGAGGCGGGGCCGGGCTCCGCAGAACCTCTTGGAGAACAACCACCACCATGGCCAAAGTCATCGACCTGCTGTGCGGCGCAGGAGGCAGCAGCACCGGGCTCGTGGAAGCCGGGTACGAACTGATCCTCGGGATCAACCACTGGCAACTCGCGATCGACACCCACGCCGCCAACCACCGCAACGCCGACCACGCCTGCATCGACATCTCCGGCTTCCCCATGCGCTACCTGCCCAACGCCGACGTCCTGTGGGCGTCGGTCATCTGCACCGAGATCAGCCCCGCGGGCGGGCGGCGGCGCGAGACCAACCAGATGGACCTGCTCGACCTCATCGAGGAGGGCGGTGAGGACTGGGAGACCCTGACCAAGGACGCCTTCGAACGGACCCGGGTCACCGGCTGGTGCGTCGTCCGGGCAGCCGAGGCCAAGCGGTTCAAGGCCATCGTCGTGGAGAACGTCGTCGAATTCGGCCTCGACTGGATCTTGTTCCCGAAGTGGCTCGAAGCGATGGAACTGCTCGGCTACCAGTACCAGGTCGTGTGCGTCAGCAGCGCCCACATCGGCGACGACGTCAACCTGCGCGCCCCGCAGTGGCGCGACCGGATGTACGTGGTCTTCACCCTCAAGACCATGCGCAAGCCGGACCTGGAGCCCAGGCCGCTCGCGCCCTGCGTCGACTGCGGCGAAGACGTGCACGCCGTCCAGTCGTGGAACGTCGAGGGCGTACGGATCGGGAAGTACCGGCGCGACTACATCTACCGCTGCCCCAACAGCCGCTGCCGTCACGCCATGGTCGAGCCGTACGTCCGCCCGGCCAGCGACATCATCAACTGGGACGACCTCGGCACGCGCATCGGCGACCGCAAGAAGCCGCTCGTGGACACCACGATGGACCGCATCCGCGCGGGACTCGCGAAATACCCCTACCGTCCCAGCTCGATCACCCTGACCCACGGCAAGGACGGCGGTGACCGGGCGTACGCCGTCGAAGACCGGCCGCTCCCCACCCGCACGGCCAAGCAGGGGGACGCCCTCCTGGTGCCGACCGGCGGCTCGTGGAACACCGACGCCGTCCCCGTCGACGTGCCACTGCGGACCCGCACCACCCGCGAGAGCGAAGCCCTCCTGACCGTGGACCCGTTCATCGTCGAGTTCCGCAACCACGCCACCGCCAACCCTACGAGCAACCCGCTGAGCGGAGTGACCGCCCAGGGCAACCACCACGGCCTGGTCACCCACGCCGGCCGGGTGCCCGAGCGGGCGCGGAACACGCTCGTCGTGCCGTACCGCAAGAGCGCGGTGAAGACGGCCGCCGAACCCGTCCACACCCTGTCCACCCGCGACTCGGCCGCACTGGTCCGCTCCGCCCCGGACATCAACGACTGCTACTTCCGCATGCTCAAGCCCCGGGAACAGCTCGAAGGGCAGCGGTTCCCCGCGAAGTACGTCGTCTACGGCAACCAGGCTGAACAGACCATGCAGGCAGGCAACGCGGTCTCCGTCAACGTCGCGCGGTGGATAGGCCAGCGATTGGAGCCCGTCCTGTGACCGGATCTCGCAGCGCCCTGCCCGGCATGCACGTCACCGACCACGCCCCCTGCTGGGGCGATCCCGACTTCGCCGTGGCCGACAACCGCTGGAAGACGGGCAAGGACCTGGTGGCCATCTGCGAACCCGTCCTCTACGTCTGCGGCGCCTGCCCCTACAGAGCCGCCTGCATTCGGCAGGTCCTGCCCGCCAAGAACGACTTCGACGGCGTGTGTGGCGGCCGGATCTGGCTCAACGGCGTGATCGTCCACGCCCTCCCGGACGCCGACCCGTCCGAGCTGCCGCCGGCGGTCATCCGGAAGTCGTGCGGCACCGCTGCTGGGTCGCGTGCACACCGCCGCGCCGTCGAGCAGCAGTGCCCCCGGTGCGAGCCCTTCTACCGCCCCGGGCCCAACCCGCTGGACGACGAGGACGGCCCCGACGCTCAGCAGCTCGAACTCCCCGACGTCGCCTGATCCCGAAGGAGTGGGACACATGCCCCAGAACCGATCAATGCGCGAACTGCTCGGCCCGGTCGCGGCCGTGGCGCTCATCGCGCAGCTCAACCCCGACCTGCCCGCGCCGGGCATCGAGTTCGCCGCCATCTACCACGACGGCGTGGAGTACGGCATGGGAGTGCGGCTGCACATGCACCAGCCCCAGGCAGGCGTCTATGAGCGATGGGCGCACCTGATCGGCAGCAGCGACCCGGACTCGCACACCAATCCGGCCACGACGGCCCAGGGCAACCTGTGCCGCCGCACCTACGGCGCCTACGCGGACATCCCCGTCGAGGCCGTCGCCTACGTCCCGCAGGCCGTTCCGCACGCCGCCAACCACTGGTCCCTGGCGCTCGGCGAGCCCGCCGCCTGACCCTCCGGCCGAAACACCTCTCCCAACTCACAGCAAGGAAGCCATGAACAAGAAGCTCCTCATCGAGGACGTCGCCGCCAAGATCGGCTCCCGCACCGTGGCCGCAGAAGCGGTGGAGGCGGTCTTCGACTCCATCGTCCGCGCGGTGACCGAGGGCAAGCGGGTCAGCGTGACCGGCTTCGGCTCGATAGAGCCCGTCGCCCGTCCGGCGCGACTCGCGCGCAACCCGCAGACGGGCATGCGCGTGAAGGTGAAGGCCACCCGTGCGGTGCGTTTCCGCCCCGGCGCGTCCTTCAAGGCCCTGGTCGACGGCACCAAGCCGCTCCCGGAAGAGGGCAGCGCCATCAAGAAGGCACCGAAGACGCCCCGTGCCTGACCTGTCCGCCACTGCCGCCCCGGGAACGACCCGGGGCGGCCCGAAACCGGAGCGCACAGTGACCGCTCACGTCGTGCAGTTCAGCGGCGGCATCGGCCGAGCTCCGGCGCGCACACCAGGCGGCCTCCATGCTCCCCGACGGACGAGAAACGACCGCGGCCAACCGCGACGAGATGACGAACGAAGAGGTGCGCTGGTGCACGACGAGATAGCGGAACAAGCCGACGGGCTACGCCACGATGTTGCCGACCCAGCGACCTGGACCGTCCGGGTGTGCGGCGACCGCTGTACGACGTGCATCTTCCGGCCGGGCAACCTCATGAACCTGGAACCGGGCCGGGTCGCGAGCATGCTCAAGGAGGCCGTGGCGGACGAAGGGCACATCGTCTGCCACAAGACACTGGGCACCAAGGCCCCCGCTATCTGCGCGGGGTTCGCCGCCCACCCGAGAGGGCGGGTGGCCTCCCTCGCGCTCCGCCTCGCCCGAGCCGGCGTGCTGAGCATCGTCCCCGTGCAGCCGTGCGAGGAGAGCGGGTCATGACCGGGCTGCTCTGCGCGCTCGCCCTCGTCGGCTGGCTCGCCGGGATTGTCCTCATGGCCGCCTCCGTCACGGCGCTGCTCGCCGACGAACCCCTGCTGCGACTTGCCGCCGAGCGGATGCCCGTCGCGGTCGCTCTCTTCTTCGCTGTCGTCCTCGTCTTCTGGCCCGCGGCCGTCGTCGCCAGAACGCTCGACACCCTGGTCAAACGGGAACGCCCATGAACCACATACGCAACGGCCGCATCTTCGCGGCCTGCCACCCGCAGGACACTGCCCGCATCCGCATCGTCAAGTACAACAAAGGGGACGCGCGCGCCCTGGTGGCCGACGCGGCCACCGGAGCCCGTCAGCGCCTCATCCTCGTATCCAGCCTGCACCCCACGGCCGTGACCGGGACGGGACACAGGCGCAAGAGTGGATACGCGCCCGAGGACGCACCCCCAGTCACCGGCCCGCCGGCACCGCCCCAGCTTGAGGAACCCGCCGCCGAGGTGACGGACTGGTTCGACGGGATGCCGGGGCGACGCTTCCGTGTGGCCCTGCCCCCGCGGCTGCTGCTGCTCAACTCCAACCAGCGGCTCCACCACCACCGTCGCGCCGACATCACCAAGGTTCTGCGGCGAGCGGCCTGGGCGGCGTCGCGAGGACTTCCGTTCCTGGAGCGGGCCCACATCATCGGCGTACTGCACCCCGAGGACCGGCAGCGCCGCGACCCGGCCAACTGGTACCCCAGCTTCAAGGCGTGCGTGGACGGCCTTGTGGACCAGGGCGTCCTGGAGGACGACGACCACACGCGGGTCGTCGGGCCGGACATGAGGATCGGGCACGTGGTCAGCGGGTCGCGCCTCGTCCTTCACGTACGAGAGCTGGCAACGGGCGAATCGGCCCCTGAGCTGGGGAAATAGCTCAACTCTCAGGAAAGAAAATCCACCCGAAATCTTGCAAACCCCCCTAATGCATATAGAATAGAACCAAGAAGGGGGAAGCCCCCACCCGAACTCCGCCCGGCGGCCGGTGACATCACAACCCGGCCGCCGGGCGGTCCTACTCCAAGGAGGACACGCGTGACACCGGTCGACCCCTGCCCGATCGCGGACCGCCAGGTCTGCCTGGCAACCCGCGACCTCTCGCGGGCGGTACTGAGACGCCTCTGTGTGACCGCAACCGGGATCGAGCCGCGCATCAAGACGATCGTCGCCACACAGGCCGACGGCCCCGGGGGGTACGCCCTGTGGCGACTGCACGGCGACGACGGGCGACTCCTCCTCCAGTTCGACCTGCTCAAGAAGCCGGGCACGGCATGGGGTGCCCTCGCCGGGGACGTGTCCTTCCTTGCTCGGCTGGCCAACCTCCGCACCCATCCGCCCGGCTACTTCTACGTACACCCCCTGCCGGACCCCCGTGACATCGCCATACCGCTGCCCTCCAACCCCCGGGGTCTCGCCCCGCGCACGATCGGAACGCTCCAGTGATCGCGGCGGCGCAGTGAAGGTCACCCCGAGAGGTCACGTCCCCGGCAGCGTTCCGGCCCTGGTCGTGGAATTCCCTCAAAGCTAGCCCGTTCATCCCGTCCTGATCACGGGCACACCCCGCCCCGAATGCCCATAGAAAAGAAGCATTCGAGGGTGGTCGCCCCAAGCCGGAGGTCCCCATGCCCACTCACTCGACGTCGGTCATCAACACCCCGGAACACCACCTCGGCGCCATGTTCCTCGTCATCCTCACCCGCGCACCCGACGACGCCACCCTTCGTGCCGCCACGCGCCTCGTGGACAGCGCCGCAACTGCTGCCTGGGCGCTGCGCCCCGGCGACCTCAGCACACTCGGCCGGCAGCACTACCGGCAGCTCCTCGACTACTCCGCCGCCCCGCAAGTCCTCGACCTGGCCCTGTACCTGGGCGGCGACACGAAGCAGATCCGCACCCTCATGGATCACATCGCCCGGGAGATCGCCGAACTCCTCATCCACTACCCGCCGAAGGCACAGGACTGAACCCCGCCCGACGCCACCGCAACCGAAGGAGAGGTCCGTGACCAGCCCAATTCCCACATGGTGGGTCATCTACCGAGAGCCCAACCCCGCCGAGATGCACGTCGAGGCCGTCGAGCCCGCGCCCACCGACGCCGACGCCCAGGACGCCCGATGCGCCGAGTTCGTCGCGGCCGGGCAGCACGCCTACGTCATCACCGCCCCCGACGCCGACACCGCGAGCGACATCGCCCTGCGCGTCTGGGCCGAAGAACTCGTCGGCAGCCCGGCACGCCTGGCCGCCGCGAACGCCCACAACGCCGCCAACCACCGCCCCAACTAAACCTCTTGGAGATGGACGTGCACACCATCGAATCGCAGATCCTCTGCGCGCGCCTGGTCGACCGACTGGGCGTCCACCCCGCTGCCGCCGAAAGCGCGCTGCTCGCCACACTGGAGCACTTCCACGCTCAGTCCCACAACCCTGGCGTCGTCTGGGCCGGACTCACGCCCGACGAATACATGGAAACGGCCCTGCGCACGCCCCGCTTCACGGCCACCCTCATGGCCAGCGCCCTCCTCGCCGACGGCCGGGAAACCGACGCCTGCCTGAGCTGGGAGGCGTACATGCAGCGGGAGATGTCGGCCGCGAAGCGCGCCCACCAGGCCGTCCCGCCGACCGCCCTCATGGGCAACCCCGGCGCGATACACCGCATCGGCCGCCGACTCGGCCTCGACGACGAGCAGACCGACCAGCTCGTGGCGGACATCGTCCTCACGCTGGCCACCGGATACCCGTTCCGCGCACACCACCAACGGCACCTGAGCCTCGCCGACATCCTCGCGCAGGTCACCACGGAGGACCTGGCCGAGCTGCTGCAACACGCCGCCCTGTCCGCCGCCGGGCGCGACGAGGAAGCCGCCGCGATGCTCCGCCGCATCCAGAGCGCAGACCACTGACCCCGTCCGTGACGGCCCGCCCGCATCGGGCGGGCCGTCACGGAAGACGCGCCCAACCCCAACCGACAGGAGAACGGCATGAGCCAGCTCGATCTGTTCGCCGACGCCGACACCCCCGACGACCCCCCGGCCCCGCTCGCCCCCACGGCGACGCCCCGCCGGTACCTCACCGGCCTCCCGCCGGCGCCCGCCCCCGCCACCATCTCCACCCTGCCCCAGCCCCAGCCGAAGCCGAGGGCAATCAAAGCCGCGCTGGGCCACTACCGCCCCGCGCAGAAGAACCCGCACCAGACCGCCTTCGACATTGCCGAGGCCGTCAACTACGCCTGGCACCACGCCCAAGGCGGACCCGGCATCGAAGTCCCGATGGGCGTGGTGGCCACGCTCGCTCTGTGGCCCCTGCGCGGACCGGACGCCTACCTCGCCGCCGACTGGTGGCTCAGCCTTGACGACAACCAGCTCCTTGCGGCGTTCCGCGAATGCTGGGCGCGCTGGTGGATCATGCGGCCGGACCTGATCGACCGAGCCACCCCACTGCACAAGTGGGTCGACGACGAGAAACCCGACCCGAAGCGCGCAGGTGCCGTCAGGGCGGTGGTCGAGGCCGCCCTGACCAGAGGACTCCTACACCTGACCAGCAGCGACGACGCGTACTACCGCTCAGCCACCGACGTGATGGGTGCACTGCTGGCCATCATGCGCTCGAAGGGCGCGCACGATGCCCTCGCGGAAGTGCACACGCCCCCGGAGGTCGCCGAACTCATGGCCCGGATGATGCTGGACGACGCGCCGCTCAAGCCCGGGATGAAGTTCGATGAGCCCGCCGGCGGAACCGGCGGGATGTACCGAGCGGCTGCACAGGTCATGCGGGAGAGGAACATCGACCCGCACGACTTCGGATGGTCGCTGGCCGACATCGACGAACTCGCCGCTGCCGGGGCGGCCATCAACGCGATCATCTGGGATCTCGGCCCGAGCGTCCTGATCGCCTGTGGCGACACCCTGCACGACGGCAACCTGACCGCGAAGGCCGCCCAGCAGGCGCGCGACTCCTTCGCACGGCGCGACGAGCTGCACTCGCAGGCGGTCTTCCTCGCGGCCCTCCAGAAGGTCGAGGCGTTGGTGCGCGACATAGCCGCCTGACCAGGGAAGACGCCCCTCTAATCGCTCGCAAGGGATCTTGACTCCACCCTGTATGCATATAGAATCGAACTAGCGAAAGGAGGTCCCGATGACCTACAAGCGAGGCGACCGCATCGCACTCGTCCACACCACCGACCCACACACCGACCTCACCGAAGGAGACCTGGGAACCGTCCAGCGGTACAACGCCAACCTCTCCCAGCTCTCCGTCGACTGGGACAACGGCTCCACCCTCTCGATGCTCCTGGACGACGGCGACGAGGTGCGCCCCGCATAACTCCGTCGGGCCCGCCCCACGCCGGGGCGGGCCCAACGTCCCACCAGCAGACCTCTTGGAGAGACACGCCCATGCTCATCACCGACGCCGCAGTCCGAGAAACGGCGGCCACCCTTGCCCAGAGCCTCGGAGGAGACTGGACCCTCGACCCCGAAGCCCCTGCCGACGGCGCAGCCCACCTGATCTACAGCGACGGACGAGCCATCAGCTTCCGCCCCATCTTCGGCGGAGCCACCGTCCAACTCTGGATCACCGGCAACGCTGCGCCCCCACTCCCGCACGACGGCACCCCCGCCGACCAAGCCGCCCACGAGGCGCGCATCGCCGCGCGCCTTCCCCAGGGCCACCGCTACAACAAGGCGACCACCCTCGTGACCGAGGAAGAGGAAGACCCCGCCGTCATCATCCTGCGCACCCTCGAAGACCTCCTTCCGGCCTTCGAGTACAAGCCCCGCTACGTCGGCCACCGGCCGTGGATCGACCTCTTCGACAACGCCCTGGCCGCAGTCACCGCCGAGCGCGGCGCCCCGCCGGCCTCCGCCGAGCCCGCCGATGAAGCTGAGCCCGAACCGGATCCCGAGCCCGACGAGGAAGCCGAGCCCGAACCGGATCCCGAGCCCGACGAGGAAGCCGAGCCCGAGGCCGCCCCGCCGACCGAGGAAGGAGCCCAGCCGGAAGGCATCGCGGGCGAGGACGGCCCGGATGGCGGCGACTCCCGTGCCGAGGAGCCGGAATCCGCAGAGGCCGACCAAGCCTCCGAGGCTGCGCCTGAGGTGACTCCGGAGCCCGCCGCCGTCGAAGAAGCCAGCGGCCAGGCCAGCGAACAGCCCGCGGCCGACATGAGTCGGCGTCCCCGCAGGCGCACGCCCAAGCGCCGCCCCAAGGCCAGTACCGCCTGATCCACCTCGACCATGGGGCGCGGCCGGGATACGCTGGCTGAAGGACGTCTGGCCTGCGAGAACGGCCACAGAGGCTCCGCCCCGGTTCAGGAGCGGAGCCTCTGCGCG
Source organism: Streptomyces sp. NPDC058291 (assembly GCF_042880855.1). Taxonomy (NCBI): domain Bacteria; kingdom Bacillati; phylum Actinomycetota; class Actinomycetes; order Kitasatosporales; family Streptomycetaceae; genus Streptomyces; species Streptomyces sp. NPDC058291. The sequence goes on along the minus strand of NZ_JBHVYK010000002.1, from coordinate 94,496 downwards.
CTGGAAAGGAAATCCGCTGCGGCAGGGTTCGAGTCACCTTGCCGAGCTGGCGCTATGTGCCCGTCAGGCCGGTGGCGTCGCCCAATCAGGGCGGTGTCGGGACGCAGTCGGGACACAAGGACAGGAACAGACTGGCAAAGGCGAAGGGGTGTCGACACGGTCCGCTCCTTCTGACCTGCAAAAACGTCATGAATGAGCGTGGACGAGCAAGGGCCGCCAAGATCCTCAAAGGACTCATAATCCGTCGGCCGTGGGTTCGAGTCCCACCCGCCCCACCTGCGCAGGGCTGTGACCTGCGGAAACGTTCATTTTGTCCTGTCGGATCGTCAACTTCGCCTGAACGGACTGAATCCGCTGCTCACGACTTCGGGGCGTGGTGAGGCCCTCGCTCTCTCGCAGAGCAGAATGTCGCCCTGACCTGCGGAAATCCTGACGAGCGGAGCTTGAGCCGACGAGTCGGCAGCATCTCCTCGACCTCATTTTCATGATCGTGGGGACGTGTTGGGGACGCGGGGTTTCGATGGGGTCCGCCGGCCACCGTCCGAAGGCCCGCTGTTTGCCGTCAGGGATGCCTCCGGGCGGGGTTGCTGACCGGGTTCGACCACAACTTCGAGGAGCCGGATCGCGTCGGCACCAGGCCGTGAGGGCTGGCACGCGCGGATGAAAACTGCCCGAACTGAAACGGCCCAGGCGTTTCGGTGAGCCACTCGACCGCGGGGCCGCCGTCACTCCCGCTGTGATGCGGTTCCCGCAGAGGCATGGACTGCGGAGCGCGCGCCGACGCCCGTGGCGAGGGTGCCGAGCAGGAGCCGGGGCGCTGTTTCGGGTAGGAACGGTTGGAGGCGGGTGCCGAGGTATCCGCCTGCCAGGACTCCGGGGCCACGGATCAGGCCCAGGAGTGGGCGACAGGTGATGTCGCCCATGTATTTGCCTCCCGGCTCGGTGGCGGTGAAGTCCCGCTGGAACAGATCCGGGACGGGTGAGGCTGCCGGGTACGCGACGGTGGTGCGCACGCGTCTGCGCAGGCGGATGCCGGTGATGGAGAACGTCCGCATGATGCGGGCGACCCGCTTCTCGTTGATCCGTAGGCCCTTCGCGCGGAGCTCGGCGGTCACCTGTGGGGAGCCGTAGGCGCCGCCGGACTCGCCGTGGACCTCGCGAATCCGCTCAGCCAGGAGCCGGTCCTCGCTCTGCCGGGACGACCTCGCCGTCTGGCCGGAGAGTCACTTGTAGTAGCTGGACCTGCTACAGGGCCACGGCATCGGCCTTGAACTCGTCCGAATAGTCCTTCATCGCCATCGGCGGTCTTCTCGCTTCCTCCGGATCAAGCAGATCCAGTATCAGCGTGTCCACCACTCAGGGGGAGGCCCCCAGCTACGCTCGGGCTTGCTACCGAGTCGCAGGGGCTCAGCAGGGGTGGGGACGGCGGGATGGGTCCCACTGTGTGGATCCCGAGCCGGGCTCTTCTCATTCGCTGATGGTGGGCTGTGGCCTGCAGCGGATCCGGTAGGGCACCGCGTATGCATGATCGGCGGTCTCGGTCACTGCTGGTCGGGCGGCTCGCAGACCAGGCCCGCAGCGTCCGCCGATGCCCGCTTCTTGATCACGGCGCTGGCGAGCGTTTTGGGCTGTCGCGAAACCGCCCGAACAGAAAACGGCCTTTCGACGTACGAGGGGGTCGATGCGGCTTGCGCCTGCTGTAGGGCGCAAGGTCTTCCCGGCCCTTCGGCAGGGCCCCACCGCGCCTGGCGAGTGCGGCGGGACCCTGGGCGGCAACCGAGGTCAGTGCAGTGCGCCGGCCTCGGTTGCCGAGAGTGTCCGTGGGTAGACGTGGACGTCGGCGACGGAGCCGGGGAAGGCTAGGTAGGGGCTGGTGGCGGCTGCGCTGTTGACGCAGCCGCCGATGGTCAGGGGCAGTGAGGAGTCGTACTGGGGGCTGAGGTTGGTGGCGGTCCCCATCAGCGTGCCGTTCTGGTACAGGGCCATTGAACCTGTGCCGGGCTTTCCGGCGACGGGTGCCCGGTAGGCGGCGACCAGGTGGGTCCAGGTACCGATGGGGCCGGTGTTGGGGTCTCCTTCCGCGGTGGGGAAGTCGGAGTTCTCGTCGTTGGTGGTGGTGGTCTGGAACATCCATGCACCACTGGGTTTGTCGTATGAGATGTAGAACGCCTGATGTTGGGTGGTTCCCTGACAGACGGCGGTGGTGCCGAGAGCTGAGTTGATCTTCACCCAGGCGGAGATGGTGTAGTCACCGGCCGTATTCACTGCGCTCTGCTTGCTCTTGACGAAACCGGTAGTGCCGTCGAAGGCAACGCTGCCGGCGCCCCCGCTCGGCGCGTCGGTGCCGAAGGTGGCGCTGCCGTAGGGCGTGAGGGGGTTCAGGGTGGCGGTGTCGCTGCCGTTGGCGGCGAGCTTCCACTCGTCTTCGGGCATGCCGTTGTCCCAGCCTGCTGGAACGATCACGCTGTTCGCGCTGGCTTGGCTCGCCTGCATCGCGTACGGATAGGTGTGGACATCGGCCACGGAGCCGGGGAAGGCGGCATACGGCGCGCTCGCATCGCCGGCGTTCACGCAGCCGCCGATGGTGAGGGGCAGGGAGGAGTCGTACTGGGGAGTGAGGTTGGTGGCGGTCCCCATCAGGCTGCCGTTCTGGTAGATCGACATCATGCCCGTATTGGAGTCACCGTCGACCGGGGCTGTGTAGGTGACGAGGAGATGGGCCCAGGTGCCGATGGCGCCGGTGTTGCTGTCGCCTTCCGCGGTGGGGAAGTCTGCGCTGGCGTCGTTTGTCGTGGTGGTCTGGAACATCCAGCCCTTGTTGCCGCTGTCGTAGCCGATGTACAACGCTTGGTGCTGGCTGGTGCCTTGGCAGATGGCGGTGGCGTCGACGGCTGAGTTGATCTTCACCCAGGCGGAGATGGTGTAGTCACCGGAGGTGTTGACGGCGGTGTGGTCGCTCTCCAGGAATCCGGTTTTGCCGTCGAATGACGCTGTGCCGGTACCGGCGTTGACCGCGTCCGGCCCGTCGGCGCTGAAGGTCGCGTCACCGAGCGCGGTGAGCGGGTTGTCTCCGTTGCTGTCGGAGCCGTTGGTGGCCAGTTCCCAACCGTCCTCGGGGGTGTCACTGCCCGTGGCGAGTGGAACCACCAGGTTCGGTGCGATGCCGATCATGGTGTTCGTGTCCTTGAGGTACTGGTCGGCGAGGTCGGTGTAGTAGGCGTTGGCCGGGTTGCTGCCGGACAAGTCTGCTGCTTTTACGGTTGAGGAGGTGGCTGTGCCGTCCGTGGAGACCGCGGCGGCGAAGTTGATGACCTGGCTGGGGAAGTTGTCGAGGAGGTAGCTGTTGACCTGTTCGCGCGCGGATTCCTGGGTTGCCGTGCCCGGGTGTGCAGCGGTGAAGGGCGGGATGGTGGCGAGGTAGACGGTGATGTTGGAGTTTTGGGTGATTGGCTGACCGGAGGTGTCGTAGGTCTGGCTGTCGTCGGTGCTGTACCAGCTCAGTTGGCTGTTGAGGGAGGCCAGCCCGTTCTCGACGTTGGTGGCGCAGGTGCTGGCGTCGCTGGTGCAGTTGAGCAGGTCGGCGGTGCCGGTGGAGACAAGGACGGTGCGCACGTTCCCCTGGGCCAGCACGTTGCGGTCCACGGGGTTGAGCGCGTTCTTCGGGGTGGTGCTGTTGGTGATCTGGGGGAGCAGGTTGTTGCTCAGGCTGCTGCTGTTGGTGCCAGCGTTGAGGACGCCGTAGTCCACGGAGTTGTCACCGTTGGAGTCGCTGATCAGGGCACTGGTGATGGCGTCGCTGAGGTGGTGCTGGCCGTCGCTGTTTGCGGTGTCCGCGTTGACGCTTTGGTCGCCGTAGAGGACGAGCGAGCCGGTGGGGGTAGCGGTGGGGGTGGTGACGTCGATGCCGGCGAGGTAGGGCAGACCGGTGTAGGTGGTCTGTGTGAAGTGGGTTGCGGCGGTGTCGGCGGTGCGGTTGGCGGCGTCGCTGGTCCAGACGGGGGTCTGGGCCGTGGCGTGGCCGGGCATGGCGGGCGCCGAACCGTGCACCTGCAGGCTGACCAGGACGGTCACCTGCTGCGCGACGGCCAGTGTCACCGGGTCGCTTGTGGCGTCGCCGCCTGCTGGGATGGTGACGGAGGCGGAGCCGCCGAAGGCCAGCGCCGTCGGTGCTGCGGCCGCGGCGGCTCCGCCCGTTGTGGGGTCCTGCAGTGCGACGGATGCGGCGTCGAAGGTCACCGGGGTGGTGCCCATGGCGTTGGACAGGTGGATACGCACTCCGGTGCCGTCATCGGTGCCGACACTTACGTGTGCGGGGATACGGAGCGTCTGTCCGTTGACGATGGCGGAGCTGCCGCTGGACAGTTGCACCTTGGCGGTGTCCTGGACAGAAGCCCAGGTGCCCACCCAGTGCTTGGCGCTCGGTCCGCTGCCGGTGAGGACCATCGGCCGCACACCCAGTCCAAGGACGTGCAGGGCCGGCTGGCCGGCCTGGACGCCGTTGGTGAACAGCGGTAGGGAGATGCTGCTGATGACCGAGCCGGGGCATTGCAGCGGGACGCTGATGGCGTAGATCTTCGGGCCGGAGGCCGGGCTGTTTTGGGTGTTGTTGCTGTGGTTCTCGTGAACGAGAGTGATCGAGGCCCCGGAGGCCGGCCCGGAGAGCCAGTCGGGCACCGTGTCCAGCTGGTAGTCCTGGTCGGCTGGATCGCCGCTCAGGCAGTTGTCCTTGGCGTACGTGAGGGTGCCCTTGGCGCCCTTGGCGGGACCGCCCGTGGAGAAGGCGAGGAAGACCACGGCGTCGCCGGTGTTCACCACCCCGCTTCCCGGCAGCGTGATGGTCTGTCCGGATGCCAGCATGTTGTCGTACGTGCCGGTGCCGAACTTCGGCAACGTGATGGTGGCGCCGTCGACGGTCACCGTCTTGTCGCTCTGCCAGCCTGACATGGTCGTGAGGTCGGCGGAGTTGATGCTGTTGCCGGAGCCGTCGGCGTCGGCCGGACTCGTCGTGGTGGTGAACGTGCTCGTGGCCGTGTTGTTGCGGCAGGCGCTGGTGGCGTTGATCGCGCAGGTCAGCGCCGATCCGAGGCGCAGCACGTCGATGCCGGCCTGGTAGCCGGACGAGCCGGGGTTCTTGCCGCTCAGGGTCAAGGTGAGGGTGTGCACGCCCTGATTGAGGGTGAGCAGTTGGCTGCCGACCTTGGGGATGCCCAGGTTGACGAACTGGGTAGTGGTGTAGGAGTTGTAGGCGTCGAACCCGCTGATCAGCGTGGACTGCGTGCTCTTACCCGCGTCCAGTACCAGGTGGTATATCCCGTAGTCCTTGCCCTTGGTCAGATTGGCTCCGAAGCTCCAAGGGCCGTCCTTGGGGACGTCGAAGCTGAAGGTGGCGCTGTCGCCGCTGACGACCTTCGAGGTGCTGGTCTTGTTGGCGAGCATGGCCTGGTAGCCGTCGGCGAACTCGTAACCACTGCCGGCGGCCTGGCTGACCAGCTGGCCGCCGGCGCTGGTGGTTGTCGCCTTGGGTACGGCGACGGTGGTGCCATCGGTGTTGGTCGCGGTCCAGCCGCTGATCATCTTGTCGCCGTAGGCGTACGCCGGGGTGCTGGTGCCGGCGTAGAAGGTGTAGGCCGTTTGGGAGACGGATGTCGAGCCGGCCTGGTCCACCGCCTTGGCATACAGCGTGTGGGGTCCCACCACGCCCGGGGCGAAGGCGGGGGAGGCGCTGCCGTTGATGACCGAGGCGCCGGTGCCGGGTCCGTTGTCGGAGGTGGCGTAGTAGATCTTGTTCTGTGCGATCTTCGTGCCTGCTACCAGATGGATAACGCCGCTACTGGTGTACACCGTGCTGCCGAGAGTGGCGTCGAGCGAGAACAGGTAGCCGGTGATGTTGTTGGTGTGGTTGTTGCCCAGGACGAAGGTGCCCTGGTCGCCGAAGGCGGCGCCGATCTGTTTGGCGGGGAACTGGCTGGAGGTCACGGTGGGGGAGGGCGGGGCGCTGGTGTCCACGGTGAAGGTCTGGGTCTTGGTCCAGATGCCGGAGCCGGTGCCGGCCCAGTAGCCTGCCGCGTTCTGGGCAGTGGCTTTCCAGGTGTAGGTGCCGTCGGGCAGGCTCGGTGTCGTCCAGTCGCTGCCGTTGGTGTTGTATCGTGCGCGCTTCTTGGAGTCGAGGTTCGGGCCGAAGCCTTGGTGCACCAGAGTGCCCGAAGAGTTGTAGACGTTGTACTCGATGCGCAGGAGCTCGCTGCCGCCGGCGAGGTCGGGGTCGACCGCGCGGGCGGAGAGTGTCGGTGTGTGGGTGGTGGTCATCGTCTTGCCCGAGTTGACGATGGAGGGCTTGATGGCGGGAGTGCCGGTTCCGTTCTTGAGCTTGGGGCGGTAGCTGTAGGTGACCGAGAGGGTGGCGCCGCCGCCGTAGGCGAGCTGCTTCCACTGGGTGGCGTCGTTCATGTTGGGCGACTGGACCATCAGCGTCATGCTGCTCCAGCTGCCTGCCGCGGCGCTCACCGCCCGCGTGGTGACGTTGAATTCGAGTGATGGTGGACTGACCCATGAGTTGGCACCGTTGGTGACCGGGCAGGTTCCGGCCTCATGGCTGACGGGGTTGGTGCCGAGTGCGGCGGTGCGACCGCCGGGTTCATGGCCCCAGTACAGCGAGGAGGAGCTCCATCCTGCGGGGCGGTCGGTGCCGTAGACGGCGGCTGGGGTGTCGGAGCAGGATGCGGCGGAAAGCTGCTTCACGTACAGCGAGGCGTGGCTGACCACGGCGCCTTTGATGCCGCTGGTGTTGATCTGGTAGTAGGTGCGGGCCCGTTCGCCGTTGCCGGGGGTGTTGTTGTCCCACCCTTCCCGGGCGTTGGTGGCTCCCGTGGTGGATGTGGAGTTGTAGACGTTCCACCCGTTGTCGGAGATCCGGGCCCAGTCGAGCTGGGAGGGCCTGCCGCTCCATTCCGGGTCCACGTAGACCGGGTAGGTGGTGGTTTTGGCGGTGAGCAGGGACTTGTCCAGGCCGAGTATCTGCTTGCCGTTTTTGAGGGTCACATGGACCTGGGCGCGGTGTTTGCCGACCTTGGCGGCTGCTGCGTGTTCGGCCCGGGCGGCAGATGTGGTCGCCGTGCGGGCGAGGGCAGTGGCACCGGTTTTCTGCCCGCCGCCGGTGCTGTCCCACATCAAAGCGGTGTCACTGTGGAACACCGTCTTGCCGGTTGTTTTGTCAGTGGCCTGCACGCCGCCGTTCGAGGTGGTGGCCAGCTTGAGGTTGGCCGAGGTGGTCTTCCATGCGAGGCTTTGCAGTCGCGGATCGGCTGCAGCCTTCGGGGTCTTGAGGACCATGATCGAGGAGTAGCCGGAGGCGTCCGCGGTCAGCTGGAGGTCGACTCCGGGAAACACCTCCGGGTAGGTGGCCGTGTCACCGGAGACCACCGGATCGGGCAATGCACCAGGCCAGGAGAAACCCAGCCTGTCCGCCCCGCTACGAAGCGTGACCAGCGCGCCAGAGCCGCCGCCGGAGAAGGCCACGTCCGTAACTGCGGCCTTGGGCGCCCAGGTCCCGTTCGCACGCCGCACCAGGGAGGTGTCGACGGGGACCCACTTTCCTTGCTTCCGCACCCGCTGCGGCATCGAGGAGTCTGTCCGCGTGAAGGTGCCGTCCGGGTTGGCGACCACCTGGGTCCCGGTGTCGGTGAGTTGGTCGATGGTCACCGGCGTGCCGGTCGCCTTCGCCCGCGCGGAGGCCGACTCCGTTGGGTTGAGGCGCTTGACGGCGGCTGACTGGGCGCGGTCGCTCGGCGAAGTGGCCTGGTGTGATGGGATCGGCGCACCGGACGCGGCGTACGCCGGCGCCGTAGCGGCCAGCGATCCGGCAGCCAAGGCTGCGACGACGGCAGCGGCGACCGGCCTCGAGCCGGGGCGTCTGGACGCGCGCCCGGTTTTGTGAGATAGGGACATCGACGTTGGGGTCCTTCGCGGGTTTCATGCGGTTCCCCCCGTGGGCCCCGCGCCGCTGTGCATTCTGTGTGGCCGGTGTGTGCGGGGTCCATCGTCGATGGATTGCCAACTACCTTTCTGCGATGCGCTTTTGACGCATTAGAGTCAACTTGCGTCCTGGTTTGGGCAATTTCTTTGTTCTTCCTGTGGAGGTACTTTGCGTATCGGGCCGATGTCAGGCCGTAGCGTGATCGCCCGGCGGGGGACTTGATCGACGTGTGCCCTCGGTTTGGCGTGCACTCAAATCGCCCAAGTCGCAACCGACTTGGGCGGTCGGGGGCCGGGGGAGGGGACGCACAGCATGGTCTGGATTTTGGGGTGGAGACGCGGTCGAGCGGCCTGGGCCGGCCGGAGGGTTCGCCGTACGGCAGTGGTGACGGCCGGTGCCTTGGTGGTGGGCCTGCTGCCGTTCGGCGTGGCCACGGCAGCCTCTCCGGCGAAGCCGCACGTGACGCTTCCCGCCGCTCCGCACAACAAACGGGTTCCTTTGGCCCCTCCCTGGCCCAAACGGAGTTCATCCCCCAAACACTTCAAGCACTTTGACCCCAGCGGGCACACGCAGCTCCCCGCGCCGGGCACCGCCGTGGTGACCCTGCCCGGCGCGGCTGCCTCCGCGAGCCTGAGCGCCAAAACGACTCAGGTACGGGCCGGAAGCCTGCCCGTCCTGCTCGGCGCTGCAGCAGGTCCGCAGCCCCAGTCAGCCGCCGTCACCGGGGCACAGCGGGTACGCGTGACGATGCTGGCCCAGAAGTCCGCGCGCACGGCCGGTGTCCACGGCGTGCTGTTCACGCTGCAACGCACCAGCCCGGGGAGCGGGAAAGTCGCGCTGCGCGTGGACGACTCGTCGTTCCGCTACGCCTTCGGCGGTGACTTCGCCTCACGCCTGCACCTGGTTCAACTGCCCGCCTGTGCGCTGACCACGCCCGAGCTGGCCAAATGCCAGACTCAGACTCCGGTGCGCACCGCCCCGGGAACACCGCTGTCCGCGCAGGTCACCGTTCCGGGCCAGAGCGTGGCGTCGTCGGGTGCCGTCGGCTCTACCCGGTCGGCGACGGCATCGTCCGCCGCCACGGTTGTTCTGGCCGCGACCGCAGGGACGTCCGGCTCATCCGGTGACTACTCGGCGACCAGCCTGGCACCGGGCGGCTCCTGGTCGACCTCGGGAAACACCGGCTCGTTCACCTACAGCTACCCGATCGCAGTACCTCCGGCCCTTGGCGGCGCGGCCCCGAATGTGGACCTGTCCTACAGCTCCGCCAGCCAGGACGCGCGCACCGAGGGGACCAACAACCAGTCCTCCTGGCTGGGCGACGGCTGGAGCTCGACGGACAACTACGTCGAACGCACCTACAAGTCCTGCCGCGACGACTCCTCGTCCGGCGCGCCGAAGAACGACGGCGACGAGTGCTGGGCCGGCCAGATCCTGACCCTGTCGCTGAACGGCAGCTCCACCGACATCGTCTACGACGACGCGACCAAGACCTTGCGACCCGCCGAAGACAACTCCACCACCAAGATCGAGGACCTGAGCAACGGCACGAACGGCACCAAGAACGGCGAGTACTTCAAGGTCACCGAGGGCGGGGTGCAGTACTTCTTCGGCCTCAACCGCCTGCCGGGCTGGTCCAGCGGCAAGGCCGAGACCAAGTCCGTCTGGACCGTGCCGGTGTACCACGCGCACAGCGGAGTGTCCGACTGCCCGGACAGCACCGACTTCGCCTCCACCGCCTGCACGCTGGGCTACCGCTTCAACCTGGACTACGCCGTGGACCTGCACGGCAATGCAACCGCCTGGTACTACTCGCCGGAGACCGGCTACTACGGCGCGGACATGAAGGACACCGCGGTGGCCTACACCCGCGGTGGCACCCTGTCCCGCATCGACTACGGCATGACCGCCACAACGATCTACTCCGGCACGGCACCGGAGCAGATCATGTTCGATGCCTCCGCCGAACGCTGCATCGCAGGCACGCCCTCCGGCAACACCTGCGCGGACAGCCAGTTCACGACCGCCAACGCCGCGTACTGGCCGGACGTGCCGGTCGACCTGAACTGCACCTCGAGCTCGTCGAGCTGCACCAACCATGGTCCGAGCTTCTGGTCGCGAAAGCGCCTGACGTCGATCACCACCCGCATCCAGACCGGCGGGGTGACCCAGCAGGTCGACAAGTACAGCTTCACCCAGTCCTTCCCCGACGGCGGCGACCACGCCCCCACCCTCTGGCTGGACTCCATCCAGCACACCGGCCTGGACACCCTCGGCGGCGCATCCAGCAGCACCTCCACACCGGCCGTGAACTTCGACCCGCCGCTGCAGCTGCCCAATCGGGTCGGGACCATCCCGCAGATGCCGCTGATGTACCACGACCGCATCCAGACGGTCACCAGCGAGACCGGCGCCCAGACCACCGTCACCTACGACCGGCCCAACTGCTCCAGCGCCCCGGCCAGTGACCCCAACGACCCGTCGGACGCCGCCGCCAAGACGTTCGCGTCGACCAATACGCTGTCCTGCTTCCCCGTGTACTGGACGCCCGACGGGCAGCCGGCGCCGTGGATGGACTGGTTCTACAAGTACAAGGTCACCGCGGTCGTGACCGAAGATACGCACAACTCCTACCAGGACGGCACCGAGCCCAAGCTGGAAACGGACTACGCCTACAAGGGCAACCCCGGCTGGCACTACGACGACAGCGAGGTCGTCAAAGCCAAGAACCGCACCTGGGGACAGTTCCGGGGCTATCCCGAAGTGGACGTCACCACCGGCGACCCGAGCGTTTTTCACAAGACCAACGGCACCAACGTCTACGACCAGAAGACCCTGAGCAAGACCTACTACTTCCTCGGCATGAACGGCGACACCCTGCCCGGCGGCAAGACCCGCTCAGTGCCGACGCTGACCAGCCAGGACAGCACCGTCAGCGTGGCGGACAACAACGCGCTGGCCGGGCGGGTCTTCGAGTCCGACACCTACGACAGTGCCACCGGCAGCCTGAACACAGCCACCGTCACGGTGCCCACGATCCTCGGGCCCACGGCCTCCCGGTCCCGCAGCGGCCTGCCGGACCTCACCGGGCAGATGGTCCGCACCGCAAAAAGCCTCACTCGGCAGGCGGTCTCCTACGGCTGGCGCAAGAGCGAGACCGACACCTTCTACAACACGACCCTGAGCAAGCCGACGACCGGCATGCCCGTACAGGTCGACGACCGCGGCGAAACCGCGGACAGCAACAACGTCACCAATTGCACCTACAACCGCTACGTCACCGGCAGCGTGGACACCCTCGTGCTGCCTGCCGAGACCATCGCCACCGACCAGGACTGTGCCGCAGCCGGAGCGACTCCCGGCGGCGCACTAATCTCCGACGTCCGCACCTCCTACGACAGCAACGCCTTCACCTACGACGGGGACGGCCAGCACAACCCCGCGCTTCCCAAGATCGGTGACGTCACCCTGGTCCAGAAAGCGTCCGCTGCCACCGGCGCCACCGCGACCGCCTTCATCGACGAGTCCTCGGTCGCCTACGACGGCTACGGCCGCGTCACTCTGACCACACGCACGCCCCACTCCACCGCCCCCAACGGCGCCAGCCTGTCCCAAAACACCGCCACCGGGTACACGCCGGCCACGGGAGAGCTCCCGACAGGCATCGTCACCGCCACTCAGGTCACCCCCGGAGTCATCTGCACCACCGCCACGACCAGCTCCAAGGACTGCCAGGTCTCCAGCAGGACCATGGACCCGGCTCGCGCCCAGCCCACCGCCCAGACAAACGTGGCCGGCCGACTCACCTCACTTACCTACGACGCGCTCGGCCGCCTCACTGGGGCATGGCTACCCAACGAGAGCAAGGCCAACGGCGCGCCCGCGAACACGACCTACACCTACAGCCTGTCCCAGACCGGGCCCTCGATCGTTGCCGCCAACTCCCTCCTGGACAACGGCAGCTACGCGACCAGCGAAACTCTGTACGACGCCATGCTGCGCCCCTTGCAGACGCAGGCGACCGCAGAGAACTCGAGCACGACGGTCAGTGATACCCAGTACGACTCGCACGGCTGGACCGTTGTCACCAACAACGCCTACAACGTCGCAGGCAGCCCCCGCAGCGTCCCGGTCCCCGTCTCCCAGGTGACCATCCCCGACACCACCGTCACCGACCACGACGGAATGGGCCGCCCTGACCTGGTCACCGAGGAGCACAACGGCCTCAAGACCTGGACCACGACCACCGCCTACACCGGAGACAGGACCACCGTCCTGCCCCCCAAGGGCGCTGTGGCCACCACCACGGTCGTCAACGCACGCGGCCAGAACACCGAACTCGACCAGTACACCGCCGCCCCCGCCTTCTCCGGCACCGCGGCCAACGGGTTCACCGCCACAGGCGGCACCACCTCACCCACCGCCTACGGCTACGACGCTGCCGGGCAGCAGCACCAGGTCACCGGCCCCGACAAGACGGTCTGGACGTTCAACTACGACCTGCTCGGGCGCAAGACGTCCCAGAAGGACCCGGACGTGGGCAAGAGCAGCTACGGCTACGACGACGCCGGCAACCTCGTGTCCACCACGGACGACGCAAAGCAGACCGAACTCGACTACACCTACGACCTCCTGGGCCGCAAACTCACCGGCAGTGACAAGAAGTCCAACTTCCAGTTCGCCTCCTGGCTGTACGACACGAAGCGCATCGGCCTGCCGACCTCATCGACCCGCTACGTCCAGGGCACCACCGGCGGCTACACGGTCGCCGCCACCGGCTACACCGCCCTCGGCAAGCCAACCGGCACGACGATCACCCTGCCGGCCTCCGAAGCACCGCTGCCGTCGACATACACGACGACCTACACCTACACCATCAACAACCAGCTGCTACAGACCCAGAGCGACCCACGTACCCAGGGACTGACGAGCGAGGGCATCACCTACGACCACGACGCGCTGGGCAACCCGACGCAAACGAGCAGCAGCGCCAACGTCTACGTCGCCGCGACCGTCTACACGGACTTCGGCGCGCTGTCCCAGGTAACTCAGGGCGCCTCGACCAACCCGGCCACGACCACCTACGGCTACGACGACCAGACCCTCCGGCTGAAGGAACGCGTCATCAGCCGGACCCAGGCGCCCGGCCCGACAATCGACGACACCAAGTACGCCTACGACGCCGCCGGCAATCCGACCTCAACCACAGACCAACAGTCGGAAACCGGCAACACCGTCACCGACCAGCAGTGCTACAACTACGACGCCCTCGACCGGCTCACCGACGCCTGGACGGCCAACGACGACTGCTCCGCCAACCCGCCCACGGTCGGCACCCTCACCACAACGCCCGGCTCCTACTGGCAGTCCTTCAGCTACGACGCCATAGGCAACCGCCACCAGAGCGTCGACCACGCCATCGGCGGCTCCGGCACCACCGCTACCACCACCTACACCAACGGGTGCACCGCCAACTGCAACGCCACCGGCGTCCAGCCGCACACCCTCACCGCCACCACCGGCGGCACCAATCCCACGACCTTCGGCTACGACGAAAACGGCAACCTGCACACCCGCACCCCCGCCACCGGACCAGGCCAGACCCTGACCTGGGACGACGAAGGCCACCTGGCCCAAGTGGACACGGGTGGCTCCAGCCCCACGAGCACCAAATACCTCTACGACGCCGACGGCAACCAGCTCATCCGCCGCGACCCCGGACAGACCACCTTCTTCGCTGGCGACACCCAGATAGTCGTCAACACCAGCGTCACCCCCAACGTTCTCTTCGGCGCCGTCCGCACCTACACCCACGGCGGCGCCGGGACGCCCGTGGCCGTCCGCTCCAGCCTCACGGGCGGGGGTCTGAAGTACCTGTTCAACGACCCGCACGGCACCGCGACCCTGTCGATGGACACCACCACCCAGAAAGTCGCCCGCCAGCAGTACACCCCCTACGGCCAGCCACGAGCCAGCGCCAACACCACCACCTGGCCCGACCCCACCCACTCGTTCCTGGGCAAACCCCAGGACACCTCCACCGGCTACACCGACGTCGGAGCCCGCAAGTACGACCCCACCCTGGGCCGCTTCATCAGCGCCGACCCGATCCTCCAGCCCGCCAGTCCGCAGTCACTCGGCGGCTACACCTACGCCGATGACAACCCCGTCACCACTTCAGATCCCACGGGCCTGTGCCCCGACATCGACTGCCCGACCCGCCCCGACCCCAACGCCGAGAACACCACACCCGGGCACACACCGGGCCCCAGGAAGAACTCTGGGAACTACCAAGCAGCCCTGGACCAGGGCAACATTCTCAGCCCCGCTTTCCACAAGAAATACATGGAGATCTACCCGCAGGTCTTCATCCCCCGCAACTGGAAGTACGCCAAACAGTTCGCCAAGATCTTCAATCAAGAGACCGACACCGCGTGCCGGAACTTCGGCTGGGACTGCCTGTCCAACCCGCAGGACGCTACAGAAGCCGAGGCCGACCAGCACATCATTACCCACCTGAAATTTTTGAGCTGCATGGCGCTCGGACACGGAAAGGGCTGCCTGGGCAATACTGGTACCTCTGTCGGGGCGGCTGCCGCGGCGGTATTCGCACTCACAGGAGGTGCCGGCGAGGGCCCTGGCGGCGGTGGCGGTGCTAGGGGCGGGGGCCCCGGCCGCGAAGGTGGCCCGACTGTCGGAGCCGGCGCTGACTTGTCGAATCTCACTGGATCAGAAATAACTCGTATTCAGAACGCCGCCAACCGAATAGGAGTGCCGATATCGGTTGTCGGGAGTCGAACCCTGGGGCCGCGCTCGGCAGACAACCCAGACGGAGTGGGTCATATGTCAGACTGGGACTTCGTGATCACGGGCGTTAATAGCCGTACCAAGCACTCCGTGTCAAGCTCGCTACCGAAGGCTGATATAACGGTAGGCGTCGGTAGGCAGCAAGACATATTCACCGGGCCACTTGATACGACAAAGCCACATATGACGTTCTATCCTCAGGGGAATCGATGACTGAAAGCGAAATTTCGGCCACAGTCTTGGCTATCTCGGGAAATTACGCCGTGATCCATTTGGAGGGTCGCCGGTATCCCGCTCTTGCCGTACAGGGAGACTCGCTAAAGATCCTCCAAGAGGCCATCGAAGAGCTGGCGGGAAATCTGAGGTCGGGCGACCTGAAGGAGGCAGGCTTGCCCCTCGGGGAGATCAAGTCGACAGTATCGGCCATGCTGTCGGCGTATGAAGTGGCGGCAACCGAGACCGGGTTTGATCTCCCTTATGCTCGATAAATCAGATGCGTATAACGCGGTCGCCTCGCCAGATTCTTTTGGCGAGATGGCCGTGCCTCGTGGGCCTGCCTCGATTCTTCGGGGGCTGGCCGGTGGCGTTGTGAGTGGCTGGCTGCCTGATATGTCCCGTGCCGTGTCGGGGCTGGCCTTCGCGTGACGCTGCGGCTGCGCCGGCTTCCACGGGGCCGGAGTCCTGCTGGTCTGCTCCTTCCTGGTCCTTGTCGGGGTGGTGGCTGGCCGTCAGGTGAGGGCGGGGAGTTGGGTGGCCTGTTGCCAGGCGGTGGTGAACGCGAGGACCACGGCCATGTGGGGTCGAGGTGGAGGGTGCGGCGGCGGGCGTGGGAGGTGAGGCGGGCGGGCAGGTGTTAGAGCTTCCTGCGGATCGTCTCCGGTTCGGCGGCCGCGAGTTTCGGGGTGGTCGTGCAGGAGGAGGAGTCGTGTCCAGGCGTCCAGGTCGCAGGCGATGGTGGCGGCCAGGACCCAGGCGGCGTTGGGTTGCCAGGGAGCGGAGGGCAGCAGGCCGAGGCCGACCCGCTTGATTGCTTTCACCCGGTCCTCGACTTCGGCGTGGTCGCGGTAGAGGTCGTCGACGAACCACACCTGCCCGGAGGCCGGAACCCCGGAAAGCCCCTGGTGGGCGGGGATGTTCGTGGCGACGATCTGGTAGCGCCAGCTGGTGCGCTTCTCGAAGGCGGTCAGCTTCTTCGCATCGCGGCGCGAGGGTTTGACCCGGCGCACGACCAGCCTCACACCCGCCGGCCAGCCGGTCAGGTCACGGACCCCGGGCAGCTCGGCGACCTGGTAGGAAACCATGTCGCCGCCTGGCCCCTTGAAAGCTAGTGCGCTGGAGGGTGAGGCGGATACTGACGGTGCCGCCCGCCAGGTTGAGGTCTTCCCAACGCAGGCCGAGGAGTTCGCCTTTGCGGAGCCCGGTAAGAGGGCGAGCTCGAACAGAGCGTGCAGGCGATGACCCGTCGGCAGCGGAGAGGAAGGTGCGGGCTTCGTCTGGAGCCGCTGCGCGAGGGAAGGGTAATTCCGCTGCGGGTGGGTTCAGGACCGTTTTTCGAGCTGGCGGGATCGGCCTCACGCCCCGTGAAGTCGTCCATTCTGGATCCGTTGGGGACGCGTTGGGGACACAAGGATAGGAACAGACCGACAAAGGGAGGGGAGCGTCGACACGGTTCACCCCCTCTGGCCTGCAAGAACGTCATGGATTAGCGTAGAAACGCAAGGGCCGCCAAGATCCTCAAAGGACTCATAATCCGTCGGCCGTGGGTTCGAGTCCCACCCGCCCCACCTGTGCAGGCTCCTGACCTGCGGGAACGTCTCATCTGGGGTGCGGATTCAGGGTGTTGGTCCACGGGGCTGAATCCGCTGCTCGTGAGTTCGACTCCATTGCCATCAGCGTTAGTTGAGGTCCCTCTGACCTGCGCAGACGTATCGGCCCATGGCTGGAGGATGGCGTCGTGGGTGGGCTGTGCGAGCGTCTGGATGTCGGATTCTGGACGCTGGCTGGACACGAGGATCCGGAAGTGCTGCCCAGGGACCTTCGAATGGGCGGGTCTGCCGGGTCGGCGGGGCACGGACGCGGTCCGAATGGCGTGCGGTCCGAGTTGGGACGCGAAAACAGCCCGTACTGGAAACGGCCCAGAGAGGACCGACAGGCGGGGCGGGAGCGGCCGGGCTGGGCGGCTCCCGCGCATACAGCCGCCGGTCTTCCTGCTCATCCCGTTCCTCCCGGGGCAGCGACGGCTATCGCTCAGGCGGGACGTGGTCCGCCGCCCAGGGCCGCCGAGCGCGTGCTGCTGCTGATCGCCGACGACGTGGCGTGGCTCGACGAGGCCGACGCGGCCGTCCTCGGGTTCGTCGCACGGCGCGTCACGGACGCTCCGATGTCGAGCACGACCTTGCCCGACAGCGCGGCGGCGGGAAAGCTCCCGGTAGGGAGCCGGCGGGATACTCACCACGACCCGGTCACCGGCGCGGGCCGCCTCCTCGGGTGTCGCGGCGCGGGCTCGCCGGCCGAGCTCGGCGGCCGGCTCTGCCAGGGTCTGGAGACCGCGGGATTTGGACAGGAGGACGTCGGCCGACCGCGATCGCGAGCCGGGCGAGGCTCGTGACGAACGACGGCTGCTGTGCCCCGATCTCACCGCCGAGGTCTGGTTCTGTTCAGCAGCTCCCTGAGCCAGGCCGCCCTGACGACCGGTGACGGCTATCCGGGCCAGGAGCGCCTCCTCCTCCTGCGCATCCCCCTCGGCCGCCTCAGCAGCCGCAACACCGCACCCCTACGGGTCTCGGTGGCAGGGAGTACAGCTCTCACCGCAGCGGGCGCTGTTCGCGTGAAGACGCCGGATCAAGAAGAAGAGTCCGACCTCTTGCGGGAGGTCAGGCTGGCCCGTTCGCCGACGATCCGGCCGTCGGCCATGCAGGAGAAGCTCATGGCCTGCACCGAGGTCTTGTTGCCGAAGTGTCACCTGATGACCACCGGGTGACCGCCACCCGCCGGGCGTTTTGTCGGATCCCGGGAAACGATGAGAGATGTCACCGCGAGCAACCAGCCGCCGAAGCACCGCGCGAACACCCGAATCGCGCTGGAAGGACGTGCAATGACCGCTACCGCTCCCAAGGCTCCGACTGCACCAGGGGTGCGGTCCTGGTGGGGGATCCCATACGCCACCGCCGAGCGGTATAGCCGCCCCGTGGTCGCGGACTTCGATCCAGACCGACCCTATGACCGCAAGGGCGTCGTCTCTGTCCAGCCCGACAGCGGCGACTGGCTGGAAGCGGACAGAGGGATGGGCGAGGACTGTCTGAACCTGAACGTGTGGGCTCCTGAGCAGCCGGCCGGGACGGCGCTTCCGGTGGCCGTGTACATCCACGGCGGCGGATTCGAGTACGGCGCGAACACGCAGATCACCTCGAACGCCTCCGGCCTCGCCGCGTCGGGGCGCGTGGTGGGTGTGTCGGTCAACTACCGGCTCGGCGCGCTGGGTGCGCTCTCGCTGTCGCAGTACGGCGGGCGGCTCGCCGAGGCCAGTAACCTCTGCCTACAGGATGTCATCGCCGCACTGACCTGGATCAAGCGGAACATCGCCCACTTCGGTGGCGACCCCGACAACGTCACCGTCTACGGGCACAGCGGCGGCGCCTATGCCACCTTCGGGCTGCTCGGCGCCGCCTCCGCAGGCGGCCTGTACCGGCGGCTGGCCGGGTTCTCCGCAGGGCCCTCGCGTCTCCAGCCGGCCTGGTGGGCCGAGGAACTCGCCCACCGGTTCATCACCGAGCTCGGCGTCGCGGACAACCCGGAGAAGCTGCTCGACCTTGATACGGCCTCCCTGGTGGCCGCCCTGCACAAGGTCACCCCGACGGACCTCGGAGTCCGTGGCGGGATGGACAGCAAGAGCCTCGGCGTCGTCCTGGACGCCGGACAGCCCGGCGCGGTGCTGCACGCCCACCCCATGGACGAACTCGCCTCGGGCGCACACCGTGATGTCGACGTGCTGCTGAGCATGGCCAGTGACGACATGGGCTGGTGGGTGGCGAACGACCTCGACCGGTTCGACCCGCACACCGTCGACCGCATCGTCGACGAGGTCGCCGGGTGGCGCATTCCCCGCTCCCGCGCCAAGAAGATCGTCGACGCCTACGACCAGGGCGGCCGCACCCCGGCCGAGGTCCGCGCCGCGCTCCTGTCGGACTACATCTTCGGGCTCCCCGCGGCCCGCGCCGCCCTGGCGCACGCCGCGGCGGGCGGCAACGCCCATCTCCTTCTGATCGGGCCCGCCGAGGGCGCGCCCGCCGTGCACGGCACCGAGATGTACGCGCTGGTCGGCCAGGAGCAGCCGGGCCGCAGCGCGGAACAGGCCGAGCGTGACGAGCGTATCCGCGACATCGTGCTCGACTTCGCCACCGGCGAGCAGCCCCGGCTGTGGCCCGCCGTCACGAACCGGCCCACCTCGGAAAGCGTCGGCAACCCTCCCTTCGAGGCCACCACCCACTATCAGCAGGCCCTCGACCTGTGGGAGGGCATCGACCGCCCCTGACGGGCATCGGGCGATACCCAACCAACGCACCACGGGGGCGAACAGAGTGAGGAATCCGACATGAGCCAACCGACAGCAGTCGGCGAGGCCGCACCAGCCACGATGCGGGCCGTCGTCGTCACCCGGCCCGGCGGCCTCGACGCACTGGAGATCCAGGATGTGCCGGTGCCCGCACGCAAGCCCGGGTGGGTGCGGATCAGGGTGAAGGCGTTCGGCGTCAACGAGTCCGAGGTCACCACCCGCAAGGGCGAGTCGGATGCGGAGGTCAGCTACCCGCGTGTGCCCGGCATCGAGGGCGTCGGCGTGGTCGATGAGGCCGATGAGGACAGCGGGCTGCGGCCGGGACAGCAGGTGGCCACGATGATGGGCGGCATGGGCCGCTCCTACGACGGCACGTACGCCCAGTACGTGAGCGTCCCAGCCGGGCAGGCCATCCCGTTCGAGTCCGGTCTGCCGTGGGAGGTCGTCGGTGCGCTGCCGGAGATGTTCCAGACCGCCTACGGATCGCTGACCACCGGCCTGGACCTCAAGGCCGGGCAGACGCTGCTGATCCGCGGCGGCACCTCCACGGTCGGGCTGAGCGCGGCCACGATCGCGAAGGACCTCGGAGCCACCGTCCTGTCCACCACCCGCAGCCCCGGTCGGGCCGGGGAATTGCGGGCCGCAGGCGTCGACCATCCCCTCGTCGACAGCGGCACGATCGCCGACCAGGTGCGCGAGCTGATGCCGGAGGGTGTCGACGCCGTACTGGAGCTGGTGGGCTGCTCGGTCCTCGCCGACACCCTCCGCACCGTTCGCCGGCACGGCACTGTCTGCTTCACCGGAGCCCTGGCGGGCCAGTGGACGATCCCCGATTTCAGCCCGTTCATGATCCCGGGCGGGGTGCGGCTGACGTCCTATGGCGGTCAGGCAGCCGACCTCCCGGCCGACGTCTTCGCCCACCAGCTCCAGGCCATCGCCGCAGGACGCCTCAACGTCCCGGTCGCGAAGGTCTACCACGGCCTGGAACAGGTCCGTGACGCCCAGGCCGACGTCGAGTCCGGCACCACGCCGGGCAAGCACGTCGTCGTCCTGGACGACTGAGACCCGGGCAACCGAGAAACGACGACCAACCACCCCCGATGCGCGAGGGCCGACAACGTAAGCGCCGGTGAGCACGAGAGCCTGACACCGCGTGAGATGCAAGGGGCGGCCCGTGCCTCCCCCACCAGGCACCTGTTCCCCTGGCCAGGAGCTCTGTTCGTCAGCAGGATGCGCCCATGGGCAGCGGCGACGGCGGCCGGCACCGTTTCGGTCATCGAGCAGGCTGCCGCCGGCCTGGGCGACCTCAGCGTGCTCGAGGGAAAAGCCGCTCGACAGCGGTCACCACCGCGGCGCGGCGGGCGGCGGTGGTGGGGTCCACGGCGTGTGCGGCGGCGGCCTCGCTGAGTTCGGGTTGTGACGCCCAGGTCGTGGCGATCTGGTTGACCAGGGCGAGGACGTCGGCCGGGTCCCAGGCGGGATCGAGCTGTCCGGCCTGCTGCACCTGGCGGAGCAGGTCGATTTTGCGGGTGATCGCTGCCTGGGTGGGATCGTCGGCACCGGTAGCGGTGCCCGGCAGTTCGAGGCGGCCCCAGGTGATCAGGCGGTGGTGGTCCGGACGGTCGACGAAGTAGTCGAACAGGCGGCCCGCGTAGCCAGGGAGGTCGGTCGGGTCTATCTGGGTGGCCTCGGCGATGACGACATACTCCCGTGCAGCGACAGCGGCATAGAGCGCGTCTTTGCTGCGGAAGTAGGCGTAGACGCGTTCTTTGCTGGTCTTGGCGAGCTTGGCGATGCGGTCCACGCGGGCGCCGGCGATGCCGTGGCGGGCGAACTCCTCCATGGCAGCGGCAAGGATGCGCTCGCGCGTGGTGTCGCCGGCGGCGGCGGGAGCTGCGGTCTGGCCGGAGTCGCGGGACTGGGACATGGGCCCAGGATAGAGCACCGAACCGTTTGGTTTGGGATCCGGCTGATCGGCGCGTAGGGTCAAACGGAACAGTTCGGTTTGGCCTCTGCGGGTGAAGCCGGCGAACCACTGAGGGAGTGAACTCATGCAGCACCGCAATCTGGGCTCTCAGGGCCTGCGCGTCTCGGCGCTCGGCCTGGGGACCATGGGCATGTCCATGGCCTACGGCGCCTCGAACGACGACGAGGGCCTCGCGACCATTCGCCGCGCCCACGAACTCGGGATCGACTTCTTCGACACCGCCGAGTTGTACGGCGCCGGCACCGGCAGCAACGAGATCCTCCTGGGCAAGGCGGTCAAAGACTTCCGTGACGAGGTGGTCCTCGCCACCAAGTTCGGCTTCGACATGACCGCCCCGGCGATCAGCCCCGCCTTCGACAGCCGCCCGGAAAACATCCGCAAGGTCGCCGAGAACAGCCTGCGCTACCTGCAGAGCGACCACATCGACCTCTTCTACCAGCACATCTCCGACCCCGACGTTCCGGTCGAGGAGGTCGCCGGCGTGGTCGGCGAACTGATCACCGAAGGCAAGGTGAAGTACTTCGGCCTGAGCAACGTCGGCCCCCAGTACATCCGCCGCGCCCACGCCGTCACCCCGGTCTCCGTGCTCCAGTACGAGTACTCGCTCTTCGAGCGGGAGGTCGAGGAGAAGATCCTTCCCGTTCTGCGGGAACTCGGCGTCGGCCTGGTGCCCTACTCCCCGCTCGGTCGCGGCTTCCTCACCGGCCAGGTCAAGCCCGCCGGCGAATACCCCGCGGACGACATGCGCAGCTGGGACGAGCGTTGGCAGGGCGAGAACTACACGTACAACCTGCACGCCACCGAGCAGCTCAAGGACCTGGCCGACACCGCGGGTATCACCGTCGCCCAGCTCGCGCTGGCCTGGCTGCTCGCCCAGGGCGAGGACGTCGCGCCCATTCCCGGCACCCGCAGCACCAAGCGCCTCGAGGAGAACGCCGGCGCCACCGACGTCCAGCTCTCCGCCGCCGATCTGGCCCGCATCGCCGAGATCCTTCCCCACGGCTCGGCAGGCAGCCGCCTCCCGGCCGCGATGCTGTCCAGCTTCACCACCGACTGAACCGCCCCTCCACGCGGCCCGCACGGGGCCAGTCGACAGCAGCCGGTGACGCCGCACAGGTGACGTGCGGGTCATCATCGCCAACCGGCCCGGCGGCCGAGAGTGGTAAGTCAACCGACTTGCCATCGCGATGGCGTCGAAGTTGCCTTCACGCGGTCCGTGCCGAAGTGAAGCTCGTACCCGATGAACGCGGCGTCCGAGTCGGCCTGACGATTACTGCAACTGCACCCCGAAGAGCGGAACCCCTATGAGAATCCGACTGACCGCCGGAGCGACCGTCCTCAACGCAACCCTCGACGACAACGCGACGGCACGCGACTTCGCCTCGCTGCTTCCGCTGACTCCGCGGATGGATGACCTGTTCAAGCGCGAGAAGTACGGTCACCTGTCCCGGTCTCTCGCCGTGGGAGGCGAGCCGCGGTTCAGCTACGAGATCGGCGACATCGCCTACTGGTCACCTGGTCCCGACATCGCCGTCTTCTATGACCACGACGGCGAGTCCATCCCCGACCCCGGCATCGTGACCCTCGGGAAAATCGACCACTTGGGGGCCGATGCCCTCAAGAAGTACGACGCCGCGGTCGACGTCGCCATCGAGGCCATCGGCTGAGACCCAGCCGGAAACCACCGAGATCTCGTCAACCAAGGGAGCGAGGGGGGAGAATCGGGGATTCGCCGGCCGCGAAGGCGGACGGGGTGAGGCCGGTGCGGTCGCGGAAGAAGCGGCCGAAGTTCGCGGGATCGGTGAAGCCGAGGTGCACGGCCACGGTCCGGGCATCCCATTGGGCGCCTCTCAGCAGGCGCCGGGCTTCGAGGAGGCGCCGCTCGTCGATGAGTTCACGTACTCCCTTGCCGGTGGCGTCTTGGGCGGCGCGGCTCAGGGTGCGGACCGAGCAGCCGAGCAACTCGGCGTAGTCTGCGGCTTGGTGGAGTTCGCGGAAGTGCAGCTCCAAGGCGTCCAGGAAGCGCCGGTACCGGTCGGCGCGGCCCGCGTGGGCCGTGGCCGTGCCGATGGGGGCGATGCCCGGGGAGTCGGCCAGGCGCAGCAGCAGTGATTCGAGCAGGCTGCGCCGCAGGGCGTGGTGGATGTCGAGGGGGCGGCGCCCCAGTGCGCGGTGTTCGTCCAGGAGCTGGAGTGCCGTCTGCTGGAGCCAGGCGGTGTCGTCGGGACGCGGGCTGAGCACGGCAGGGGCCTCGTGCGCAGTGAGCGGGGCCAGAAGACGGGCGAGCTCGGGCCGCAGTACATCCGGTTCGAACAGGATGAACGGGCCGCGGGCCGCGCCGGGCGGATGCCAGCACTGCGCATGCCCCGGACGCACCCACAGCCACTGGCCGGCGGCGACTGTCCGCGTGACGTGATCGACGTCGTGGAGCAGCTCACCCTCGGTGACCGCGATGAGGTAGTGGAAGGTGGCACGGCCTGGACGGGGCGGGTTCCACGGCCAGTCGTCGTGCTGGGCGAAGAAGTCCTCGACGGTGCTCACCTCAAGGCCGTAGGGAGTACCGACCGGGGGCTGGAAACCGTACAGCGGAACCGCAGCTGGTCCGGCCGTGCTTCCGCTCGGGTCGGGGTGTCGCTTGTTGACCATCACGTGTCCGCAGCCTACCGCCCTTCGGGTCGGCTGCGGCGGAAGGATGGGACATGCCGACGTGCCGACGCGCCCGCGCGGCGCGCTCCGCGCCTTCTGCGATGCCGCAGCCAAACGCCTCGACGAAGCCGCGCTGTCCACGCTCCTCCACCGCGCCGAGCAGCTCACCGGCCGCCATCTGCCCCTGGACGACGACGCCCGCCGCGCCCTGATCGTCATGGGGGAGGTGATGGGTGCTGTTTTCCGACTCTGTCGGAAGAGGCCCCTGCCAGACCGGCGGCAGCTGGCCGACGGGTTCTCCGGGCGGGAACCGGACCCCAGGGCACTCCTTGCCCCAGGTGGATGCGGACCGATGTCGGCCGCCTGCTCCGGCGCGACCCGTCCGTAACCGAACCGATCGGCTCCAGGCGTCGATGGTAAGTGGATCGACTTGCCTTATGCGTGACGCGAGGGTTATCTTCACATGGTGAGTCCATCGACTTACCTCTCGACTCGGCAAGGAACAATGAACATGACTCGTCTTGCGGGCAAGCGTGCCCTCGTCACCGGCGGCACGAGCGGGATCGGCCTGGAGACCGCGCAGCGTTTTGTCGCGGAGGGAGCCGACGTGCTGGTCACGGGCGTCACCCCGGCCAGCATCGACAGGGCGCGGCAGATCCTCGGGGAGAAGGTGCCGGTGGTGCAGGCCGACGCGCGCGATCTCGATGCGCAGCGCGGCCTGGCGAAGCGGGTGCGTGAGCACTTCGGGGAACTGGACGTGGCGTTCCTGAACGCCGGCGTCTCGGACTGGCGGCCGTTCGAGGACCACACGGAGGACAGTTTCGACCGGCTCTTCGACATCAACGTCAAGAGCGTCTTCTTCCTCACGCAGGCCCTGGTGCCCGTGCTGGCCAACCCGTCCTCGGTCATCCTCAACGCGTCCAACAGCGCGCACGGCGGCTACGGGCACTCGAACGCCTACGCCGCGACGAAGGCGGCTGTCTCCTCCCTGATGCGGTCGTGGAACGCGGACCTGCTCAAGTCGCACGGCATCCGGTTCAACGCGGTCAGCCCCGGCCCGGTGGACACCCCGCTCTACTCCAAGCTCGGGATCGAGGACCCCGCGCAGCGGGCGGCGGTGCTGGAGGGGATCAGCGCCGGCATCCCGCTCGGTCGCATGGGTCTGCCCGAGGAGGTCGCGGAAGCGGTCGTGTACCTGGCCTCCGACGCCTCCGCCTTCGCTGTGGGCCAGGACCTTATCCTGGACGGCGGCCAGACCGTCCTCTGAGGGCGGGGACGCGGCCGGGAAACGGGCGAGGGGCGTGGGCATGTCGGTGGAGGACCGAGCGGCAACCGGTGGCGACAGGTGCCAGGCCGGGTATCACGCCCAGATCAAAGAGGAGAACCGCGCGCGCATCATCCGCGCGGCCCGCGACCTCTTCCTCGCCCGGGGATACGACAAGACCTCCCTCGCCCAGATCGCCAAGCAGGCCCGCGTCTCCACAGGCACCCTTTTCAAGCGGTACCCCACCAAGGCCGCACTGTTCGCTGCCGTCACCTCCGAGCAATGGCAGCTGGACGTGGAGTACGCCGCACCGCCGCCGCCCGGTGATCCCCGGTATGGCCTGGACCATATCGGCCGTGACTACGCCTGCCTGGTCGCGCGGCCCGGCACGGCCGCGCTGTGCCGCCTGATCATCACCGAACTTCCCCAGATGCCGGAACTCGCCGACATCGTCGGCACCGGCTTCGCCATCGACCGCGGACCGTTCTTCGACCGGCTCCGCGACTACCTGGAAACCGAAGCACAGGCCGGCACACTCGACTTCCGTTCGGCCGACGGGCAGGCGCAGCCGGCATCCGCAGTGGCCGAACAGTTCCTCGGCATGATCTGCGCCCAGTTGCTGTGGCCTCAACTCGTACGGACCGACTTCGTCCCGCCCGACCCCACCGACCCCGCGATCGTGGACGAAGCCGTCGCCCTCATGCTCACCCGCTATCGCACCGGATCCTGAAACCTGGACCACCAGCTCATGTGGCAAGGACCCCGATACGTCGCCCTCCGGGCCAGGTGCACGTATGGGTGACTCGATCGACAACGAATGCCGGCGAGCGCGACCGGTCCTACCAGTAACCAACAGCGGTCGACAGCTGAGCCAGGGCCATGGCCTGCCGGGACTCCTGACGTGCGACCCCGGCGTTGCGCTCGGTGGCGCGACCACCGACAAGTGATCGACGGAGTACGGCGGGTGAGTACGGCAGTTCATCCGCGCGTGCCATGCCCCGGACTGGGTGCAGGCGAGGCGACTCAGTGCGCGGGGCGGGTGCGAGGGCGCGGAAAGAGGGCCGTCCGGCTATGGGGGAATCGCCGTGATACCGCCCCGGGTGGGCGGTCGGCGAGAGGCTTGACGCCCGTCCGTGCAGCCGCGCGGACTCTACTGCCTGAGATCGATCATGCGGACCGGCTGCCCCGTCGTGCGAGCAATGGTTTCGAAGTCGCGGTCGAAGTGGAGCAGGGTGAGGCCTGCTTCTTCCGCGGCGGCGGCCACCAGGAGATCAACGGGGCCCGCACTGCGGTGTTCCCCTTTGGTGGTCAGTTGTTCCTGGACGACGCGGGAGCGGCGGTAGATGCCGTCAGGCATGGGGCACCACGCGTGTGGGCGTCGAGTGCAGCCTTCAGTCGCGCGCGGTCCGCGGTTGAGCGGGCGGAGTGGAGGACCTCGAGTTCCGTGATGTCGCAGATCGCGACGAGGCCGGCGCCGATCCTGTCGTCCCACTCGGTTGTGGTCTGGCGGAGCAGGGAGGGTGGTCTGTTTCCCGGATCTGTGGCCTTGCAGTGAGGCGTCAGAAGAGGGGTGTGCGCCAAGGGCTTCCCGGTGGGCTCCTTTCAGCGTTCGAACTTCCAGGTGAGGCGGGAGGTCGTCACTTTGGGCATGGTGATCCGGATGTCGACGGCGGTGCCGTCAGTGTGCTCGCCGCTACGGGTGGGAACTGTTCCGGCGACCGCCTTTAAGCCCAGGGAATGGGCGTGGCGTCATCACCGGCTCCACCCGGCCGCGCCATCACGGCAGCAGGACTGCCGTACCGATCAGTCCGTCCTGGTCGACGGTGAGGAACCCGGGGAGAGGGCCTGTTCGGCCCAGATCGTCTTGCCCGTGTACGTCTGGCGGGTGCCCCAGCCCTGGGTGAGCTGGGCGACGAGGAGCAGGCCGCGGCCGCCCTCGTCGAAGGTGCGGGCGCGGCGCAGGTGGGGGGCGGTGTTGCTGGCGTCGGAGACCTCGCAGATGAGGTTGCGGTCGAGGATGAGCCGGAGCTGGATGGGGGCGCCGCCGTAGCGGATGGCGTTGGTGACGAGCTCGCTGACAACCAGTTCGGTGACGAAGGCGGCCTCGTCCAGGCCCCAGGCGTCCAGCTGCCGGGTGGTCTTCTTACGGGCCTCGGCGACCGCTGAGGGATCGGGCGGCACGTCCCAGGTGGCGACATGGGCCGCGTCCAAGGCGCGGGTGCGGGCCAGCAGCAGCGCCACGTCATCGGTGGGGTGGTCCGGGAGAAGCGCCTGGAGCACGGTGTCGCAGGTGCTCTCCAAGGACTGAGCCGGCCGGGCCAGCACCTTGCGCAGCACGTCGAGGCCCTCGTCGATGTCGCGGCCACGGGCCTCGACGAGGCCGTCGGTGAACAGCGCGAGGAGGCTGCCTTCGGGCAGCTCGATCTCGGCGACTTCGAAGGGCAGGCCGCCCAGCCCCAGCGGCGGGCCGGCAGGGATGTCGGGGAATTCCACGGCGCCGTCCGGGGTCACCAGCGCGGGCACGGGGTGGCCCGCGCGAGCCAGTGTGCAGCGCCGGGAGACCGGGTCGTAGACGGCGTACAGGCAGGTCGCGCCGATGTCGCCGACGGTGTCGGCCGCGCCTTCGCCCTCGGCGGACATGCGGATGACCATGTCGTCCAGGTGGGTCAGCAGTTCGTCGGGCGGGAGGTCGACGTCGGCAAGGGTGCGCACGGCGGTACGCAGTCGTCCCATGGCGGCCGAGGCCTGGATGCCATGGCCGACGACGTCGCCGACGACGAGCGCGACCCGGGCGCCGGACAACGGGATCACGTCGAAAAAGTCGCCACCGACGCCGGCCTGCGTGCTGGCGGGGAGGTAGCGGGAGGCGACGTCGACGGCGGCCTGCGGGGGCAGCCGCTGCGGCAGGAGACTGCTTTGCAGGGTGAGGGAGGTGAGGCGCTCGCGGCTGTAGCGGCGGGCGTTGTCGATGCAGACGGCGGCCCTGGCGGTGATCTCCTCGCCCAGCAGCAGGTCGTCCCGCTCGAAGGGTTCCGGGCGCCGGTGGCGGGAAAACGTCGCCACTCCGAGGGTGATGCCGCGGGCGCGCATCGGCACGGCCAGCACCGAGTGGAAGCCGAAGCGTCGCATCTGCTCGGCCCGGTCCGGGGCCTGCCTCGCCACCTGGTCGATCACGGGGGCGGTCACGTTCTCGATCAGCGGCCGGCCGCTGGTCAGGCACCTGGCCGCGGTCGACTCGTCCGGGTAGGCGGCCACCGTTCCGCGGCTCACCACGACCTCGGGGCAGCCCTCCAGGACGGACTGGTAGGCGACACGACGCAGCATGACGGGGCTGGGCGGCGAGCCGGCGCCCGGGTCGTCGCCGCCCTCGATGGCGGGAAGCAGGTCGACGGTGACGAAGTCCGCGAGGTGCGGGATGGCCACATCGGCGAGTTCCTGTGCGGTCCGGGCGAGGTCCAGGGTGCTGCCGATGCGGATGCTGGCCTCGTTGAGCAGGGCCAGGCGCCCTCGGGCCAGGTGCTCCTCGGTCACGTCGTGTGCGGAAAGGAGCACTCCCCGTATGGTCCCCTCGGCGTCCCGCACAGGGGTGAGCAAAGTCGTCCAGACGCTCTCGCCCTCCTGGCCCGCAAGGCGCAGGGACTGCTGCAGATGCTGCTGTTCGCCGGTCTCCAGGGCCCGCCGCATGCACTGTTCCGTCCGGTCGCTCTCCGGATCGACCACGATCTCCGATACACGCAGCCCCTGCATCGCCGCTTCGGGCAGGCCGATCACCCGCTCCATGTCGTCGTTCGCCCGCCGCAGCCGCAGGCCGGTGTCGTAGAGCGCCGTGGTGAACGGGGATCGGGCGAACGCCCACATCACCAGCGCGTCGTCCGGGAGCGGCGACGACGGCCGGGCCAGGGGGGAGACCAGGAGCCACTCGCCGCCCCCCTTGTCCTCGCAGTCGGGCGCCCGGCGGTGGGCCAGCAGGTTCACTGCGAGGCGGTGGCCGTCCCGGTGCAGGAGAGTGGCCGTCCCGTTCCACCGCGGCAGCGTCTTCAAAGAGAGCAGCGTCTCGGCGGGCGGCTCCCCGGGGAGCAACGATGCGGCGGGCCGGCCGATGACCTCCGCGGACCGGTATCCGAGCAGCCGCCGTGCTCCCTCGCTCCACCCGGTCACGATGCCGTTCGGAGCCATGCGGGCTCTGGCCGTGGCCGACTCGTCGATGGGGTCGTCGGGCCGCCATGCCGCCCGGTCGTCGCCGGCGGTGCCAGAACCCGTCATCGCGTTCATCCGCCCTCACCTCGGTCTTTCCACTGTGTGTCCCGGCCGGCCACACGAGCAACCGATGGGGAGTGGTTGGACATATATGCTCAATAAGGCCATGAGCACAAAAGACATACCAATGTATCGGGGCTGGAGGGTCGTGCCATGACTTCCACCGGCGAGGCGACGTGGCCGGACGGGGCCGAATGGACCGGGAAGATCTACAGCGGCGGGTGGCGGCAGTCCGAGGGCGGGGTCCGGCCGGTGAACGAACCCGCCACGGGAGAGCGGCTGGCGGAGGTGGGTGTGGCAGTGCCCGCGGATGTCGCCCGGGCTGGGGCTTTGGCCGCCCGAGCTCAGCGGGCCTGGGCCGAGACGGCACCCCAGCAGCGTGCCGAGGTCCTGCTCCGCGCCGCCCGGGCACTGCGCGACAACAGCGGTGCGATACGCGAGTGGATCGTCAGGGAGTCCGCAGGCGTCCCGGCGAAGGGCGACTACGAGATCGCGGCCGGACTCAGTCAGCTGGCGCAGGCCGCCGGACTCGCGTCGCTGCCCCGCGGCGAGATCCTGAGCCCGTCGGCGCCTGGCCAGACCAGTCACGCATGGCGGATACCGCTGGGGGTGGTCGGCGTCATCAACCCCTGGAACGCCCCCCTGCTGTTCGCCATGCGGGCCCTGGCGCCCGCGCTCGTGCTGGGCAACGCCGTCCTGCTCAAGCCCGATCCCCACACACCGGTGTCCGGCGGTGTCGTCGTGGCGCGGCTGTTCGAGGAGGCCGGACTGCCCGAGGGGTTGCTCCATGTCCTGCCCGGAGGCCCCAGCACCGGTGAGGCGGTCGTGGCTGATCCCCACGTCGCCATGGTCGTGTTCACCGGCTCCACCGAGGCGGGACGGGCGGTCGCCCGCGCCGCGGCCGACGGGCTCAAGCGGGTGGCCCTGGAACTGGGCGGCAAGAACTCGATCGTCGTGCTCGACGACGCGGACATCGACTCCGCCGCGGCAGCCGGGGCGATGAGTTCCTTCGCCTATCAGGGGCAGGCCTGCGTCGCCGCCGGACGTCATCTGGTGCACACCGACTTCGTGGAGCCCTACACCGAGGCACTGATCAGGCAGGCCAAGGAACTGCGGGTCGGCGACCCCCGCGAGGAGGGTGTGGCCCTCGGTCCCGTGATCAGCGAGCGCCAGGCCGCGAGGATCGAACGCATCGTGGACGAGAGCGTGGCCGCCGGTGCACGGGTGCTGACGGGCGGACGCCGCGACGGGCTGTTCTATCCGCCCACCGTGCTGGACCACGTCGAGCGGACCATGCCCGCCTTCACCGAGGAGATCTTCGGGCCTGTCGCCCCCGTCGTCGCGTTCCGTACCGACCAGGAGGCCGTCGAGATCGCCAACGACACCGAATACGGCCTGACGGCGGCTGTGCACTCCCGTTCGGCGTCGCGGGCCGCGGTCATCGCCGAGCAGTTGCGCACCGGCATGGTGCATCTCAACGACGTGTCCGCCAAGGACGCCGCGAACGCCCCTTTCGGCGGGATGGGAGCATCGGGCAACGGCTCCCGTATCGGTGGCACTGCCAACCTGGAGCAGTTCACCCAATGGCGCTGGATGACGGTCCGACGTTCCGCGTGATCGCGGTAACGATTGACCACCCGCAGGGCGACTTGCGGCCCGGGCATTTGCCAGGAACTGCGGATCAGTTCGAGGGGCGGCCATCCCGGCGGACCACGAGCGAGGGCCGCGAGCGCCAGCGGCCCGGGTGTTTCTGGCTGTACGGGGCGCTGTCGGGACGCAAGGATGGGAACAGACCGACAAGGACGGACAAGGGCCGACGCTGTTCACCCCTTCTGGGCAGCAGAAACGTCATGGATGAGCATGGATCGGCAAGGGCCGCCAAGATCCTCAAAGGACTCATAATCCGTCGACCGTGGGTTCGAGTCCCACCCGCCCCACCTTCGCAGGCTTGTGACCTGCGGAAACGTTCTTTTTTGGGTGCCGGGGCGTCAACTCTGCCCGAACGGACTGCATCCGCTGCTCGCGAGTGCAGCGACGCCCCCATGTGCAGTGGTCCCAATGATCTGACCTGCGCAAGCGGGTCAGTTTCGAGCCGAGCAACAGCCTGAACCAGAAGCCGAAGGCGAAATTGGGGACGCTGTGAGGACGTAGATCGCCACTGACCGCCTGTACCGCTGTCCTCGCCGGTGACCGCAAGACGTCGCTCAGCGGGATGCTGGTCCTCGCGTGGCACTGCCTCGGCGGAAGCCGTGGCGTGACGCGGGCCCGCCCCGGTCGATGCGGGACGGGCCCTGGGCCGAGCGCCGACCGTGGGATCAGTCGTGGGCGCAGTCGAGGTGCCAGACGACTGCCTTGTCCAGCTTCACGGTGCCGTTCTCGGCGAAGACCTGCACGCCCTGGCTGGCGGGGTCGGGGAAGATCTGGTCGGTGATCACGGCTTCGCCGCTGCCGCCGAAGACCTCGACGGACGACCAGTCGACCAGAATCCGGAGCTTGATCTTGCCGTTCTCGGCCTTCAGCGGCGCTGTCTGGACGCCGGGGAAGGTGCTGTTGAAGTCCACGGCGCCGGAGCGGGTGCGGTCGACGTACAGCTCCTGGGTCGTGGCGTCGTAGCCGATGACGGTCTCCTCGCCGTTCGCGCCCGTGCGGACCTTGAGGCCGAAGCGGTCGGCGTCCTCGAGGGAGAACGTCGCTTGGATGTCGAGGGCTCTGCCCTTGGCCGCAGGGCCGATCAGGGGCTTGGAGGTGTCCTTGACGGTGACGCCGGACACGGACACCGCGTGCGGCTGCCTCAGGGACTCCAGGCCGTCGACCGGCTTGTTGATCAGACGGATCCGGCCGTCGACCGTGCGCAGGGACATCTCCCGGGGGACGCTCTGCGCGCCGCGCCAGGGGGAGGTGGGGACGGTACCGCTGTAGTCCCAGTTGTTCATCCAGCCGACCATGTACCGCTTGCCGTTCGGTGCGTTCTCCCAGGACACGGCCGCGTAGTAGTCCTTGCCGTAGTCGGCCCAGTCGGCTCGCTGCACGACGGACTTGGCGGCGGTGTCGGCTTCGGTGAACCGGTCGGCCAGGATGTGGCCCCAGCCGGCGTTGTTCATGTCGACGATCTGGATCTTCGCCTTCTTGCCTGCGTATGGGCGCAGGTCGAAGGAGACCCAGTCCAGGGTCTCGCTGTTGGCGCCGGTGGCGCTGCGGACGACCTGGCCGTCGACGATGAGGTTGACGGACGTCTCCTGGGAGACGGGCTGGGCCTTGGTGTCGGAGAGCATGATGTGGTCGACGTTGAGGTGGCCCCAGCCGCCGGTGTTGTCGTCGACGATCCTGATCTGCGCCTGCTTGCCGGCGAGATCGCCGACGTCCCAGGAAGCCCAGTCGAGAGCCTCG
Organism: Streptomyces sp. NPDC058291; assembly: GCF_042880855.1. Classification (NCBI taxonomy): domain Bacteria; kingdom Bacillati; phylum Actinomycetota; class Actinomycetes; order Kitasatosporales; family Streptomycetaceae; genus Streptomyces; species Streptomyces sp. NPDC058291. Next base: position 61,624 of record NZ_JBHVYK010000002.1, on the reverse strand, counting down.
CCGTCCTTTCCGGTGGCGCTTCGCACCACTTCGCCGTCGACGACGAGTTCCATGGCGGTGGGGTTGGCGTAGCCGGTGGGGTGGTTGCCGCCGCCGATGAGGAAGTTGATGTGCTTCTTGTCGACGGTGAACTCGGGCGAGGTGAGGGTGCCGGTGGTGGTGTCGCCGTTCAGGTAGCTGTTGACCAGGCCGTCGCCCAGGAATCCGGAGACTTCCTGCTGGTTGCCGAGGGTGCCGGTGGCCGGCGCCGAGCCGAAGGCGTCTCCGGTCGTCGTCCAGTCGCCGTAGCCGCCACCCTCGAAGTCGGCGAGGACCGTCCCCGCAGGCGGCGGGCCCTGTTCCATGACGGTTCCGGGCTCGTGCGGGTGGCGTCCGCCGCCGACCTTGAAGTTCAGGTAGGAGCTGTCGACCGTGAATTCGGTTGAGGTGAGGGTGCCGGTGGTGCCGTCGCCCGAGTGGAAGCTGTTGGCGAGACCCTTGCCGTCGAAGCCGTCGACGGTCCCTTGCCCGGCCACCGCCCCGGCCGCCGGTCCGTCGCCGAAGGCGGTGCCGGTCGTCGTCCACGTACCGAAGTCGGCGTTCTCGAAGTCCTGGACCACCGTGCCGGTGGGCGGGGTGTAGGTGCCCTTGTCCTCGGCGGTGAACTTTCTGCCGTCGAAGTCGCCGACGAAGTACTGGGCAGCCGAACCACCCGCGATACCACCGGGGTTGATGTTGACGACCAGGACCCACTTGATGTTGTTCTCGTCCCCGTCGACCGCGAGGGGGAACAGGTCCGGGCACTCCCACACCCCGCCCGTCGCGCCGGCCGGCCCGAACTCGCTCTGCAGCTCCCAGTCCTTGAGGTTCTTCGACGAGTAGAACCGCACCTTGCGCTCAGTGGACAGCGACACCGTCATCAGCCAGCTCTTGGTCGGCGCGTACCACTGGACCTTGGGGTCGCGGAACTCCCTGGAGCCGAGGTCGAGGACGGGGTTGCCCTGGTACTTGGTCCAGGTCCGGCCGCGGTCGGTGCTGTAGGCGAGCGACTGGGCCTGGATGCCCGTGTCCTTGGCGTAGCTCGTGTAGATCGCCACCATGGCCGGGTCCTTCTTCGTGCCGAAGCCGGTGGTGTTGTCCCGGTCGACGACCGCGCTGCCGGAGAACACCATCTCCTCGTCGTCATGCGACAGGGCGAGCGGCAGCTCCTTCCAGTGCACGAGGTCCTTGCTCACCGCGTGCCCCCAGGACATGTCGCCCCAGGAGTTCCCGTTCGGGTTGTACTGGTAGAAGAGGTGGTATTCACCCTTGTCATACACGAGGCCGTTGGGGTCGTTCATCCAGTTCTTCTCCGGGGTGAAGTGGAACTGGGGCCGATAGGTCTCGGAGTGCGGCGGAATGTCGGCGGCTACGGCTTGGGGCGCCAGTGGGGCTGCGGACAGTGCGCAGACGGTTGCCACCGCCGCGATCATGCGTATACGGGCATGCCGGGACACACGTCCAGAGCTCATGGTGTCTCCTGTGTCGCGGCCGTCCACGGCCCGGAGCCTGCGGCTCTGGCGTGGGCCGACCAAAAGTGATGCCCGGGCGGCGCCGTCGTCCACGGCGCCGAGCCGGGATGTCATCGTTGACTTGTGTCATCGATGACATCGAGTGGCCCGATGATGGGCTGAAGCTGCCCAAGGCGTCAACGGTTCGGGCGGAACCGCCCGCCACGTCCTGCCTGCCCGTCAAGCGCCACTGCCGACTGGCGAGCTGTGCCAACTGCTTCCGCCACGGCAGGTGGGGACCGGCGACCGAGCAGGTCAGGGCCGCGACCCGAGCGTCTAACCGAGAGGCTTCCGCGACCAGGTGTTGACGACACGCATCGGAACAGCGACACCGTTTCCCTGCATCCTGCGAGCGTCCCGGATTCGACGTCCAACGGCTCACACCGGGATGTTCAGCACTCGCCTGACTGCGGCGGCATCGCATCTTCGCAGGTCAGACCGGTCCGAAGGATCGGCGACAACCGCACGGTGAACCCACGAGCAGCGGATCCAGTCCGTCCAGGCAAAGTTGACGCCCCGGCACCCAAAAAAGAACGTTTCCGCAGGTCAGAAGCCTGCGCAGGGGGCGGGTGGGACTCGAACCCACGGCCGACGGATCATGAGTCCTTTGAGGATCTTGGCGGCCCTTGCCGATCCATGCTCATCTTTGACGTTTTCCCAGGTCAGGCGTATCAGGGTCAGTCCCGTGTGGTCCTTGTCGACCCGTGCCTGTCCTTGTGGCCCCTCGACGGCCCCTGAGTGCCGTTGAGAGCGCGCCCACAACCGCAGCAGCCCACCTCCGCCCAGCTCGAACAAAGGGGATAGAACCTTCGCGCAGCGGATTCCCCTTCCAATGATGCTCCACCTCGCTTCAAAGATGCTTCGCATACGCCTGCTCCGCCTGGGGCACCGCGCCGCGATGCCAGCCGGACCAGGTGCCCGCCTTGTCACCGCCGACCAGGATCACGGCCTGGCGGTCCGGGCCGAACACGAACGGCACGCACTTCCGTGCCCCTGCCGAGCCTTCCCGGCTTTGTTGGTTGTTCTGCTTCGACGACGCCGAAGTTCTGGAACAGGTCAGCCAGGAAACCCTTTCGGTGCTGTCAGTGGCCTCTGTTAGCTTTTGACGCTCGTGTGATCCACGAGCGTCAAACGCTCACAGGGGAGGGCCACTTGACCAGATTCACAAGGACGGGCAGACGCAGACGGACGGTGGTGGGGAGCTGTGCGGCGGCGCTGCTGGCCACGGCTGCCGGGACGGCCTACGCGGTGGGCAACCTGCCACCGAATCAGCCGCTTGTTCAAGACCTCCGGTCGGGAGGCAAGGCATGCGCGACCAGTGACGACACGCCATACGTTTCGGCGCCGCCCAGGCTCAGTGCAGTGCTGTACGACCCGGAGGAGGACAACCAGCCCTCGGAATCCAGCCCGGTCAGTGGCGAGTTCGAAGCCTGGTGGACGGACGCGGCCGGAGTGGAACAGCGGCGTACCTACACCACCATCATACTTTCCTCGGGGTCGCGCCTTTACTGGACGATGCCGACCGACATCCCGGCGAACACCGTCGTCTCCTGGCATGTCCGCGCGAACGACGGCAAGGCGACCTCCGCGTGGAGCGACGAGGGCGACGGCTCGGTCTGCTCGTTCGTGTACGACGACGTGAGCCCGGAGAAGGCGACGATCACCTCTCCCGAATACCCCAACCCGGAGGACGTGTTCTGGGTGGACGGAGTGGGCGTCTACGGCCACTTCACCATGGACTCGCCCTCCAACGACGTGGTGTCGTACACGTACGGCTTCGTGGGCGGCCCTTACGACACCGTCTCCGCGGAGCGGCCGGGCGCGGCCGTGACCATTCCGTACCTGCCGCTCGCCGCGGGACCCAAGTCGCTGACGGTCCGCGCGATCGACCGGTCGGGCCGAAGCAGCGGCGAGTCGCGTTACGACTTCAACGTGAAGGCCGGCCGTGCTCCCGTCGCCCGCTGGAAGCTGGACGACCCGGCCGACTCCCGCTCGGCCGCCGCCGAGACCGGCACCGCCGCCCGTGCCGGGACCGGCGTGACTTTCGACCGCCCGGCACCCACAGGCACCACGGCCACCGCCACGGTCGGCCTCGACGGCAGCGGCCAAGGCTTTCTCACCCCGGACGCCTCGGCGACGGACATCCGTAAGACCTTCGCGGTGAGCGCGTGGGTACGGCCCGCCGAAACCGACCGGAACATGACCGTCGTCAGCCAGGACGCCGACGGGGCGCCCGGCTTCGACCTCGGGCTGCGCCGCCAGGACTCCGGGGCCGCCTGGTCGTTCGCGATCGGCGGCGCACAGGTGTCCGGCGGCGCCCCCGAGACCGGCGAGTGGGCCCATCTGCTGGGGCTGTACGACGCCGAGACCGGAAAGGCGCGGCTGTATGTCAACGGCCACGAGGCCGGGACCGCGGCCGACGCGACTCCCGCCGAGGCGGTCGGCGCCTTTCAGATCGGGCGCGCCCTCGGGGCGGCCGGCTATGGGGACCAGTGGCACGGGGACATCGGTGACGTACAGGTTCACGACCGGGTCGTGGTGCCGGACGAGGTAGCCGAACTGGCGTACCGCAAACCGAAGTTGCTCGGCCACTGGTCGCTGGAGAACGCAACGGACGGTGCGAGCCCCGAGCAGTCGGACGGCGCGCCGCTGCGGCTCGGCGCGGGGGCTTCGATCTACCGGGGCTCCGACAGTTCCTGTATCCCGGAACTCGACCCGGACTGCACCTACGTGCCGCCGCCACTCGTCGGTGACGGGCATCTGCTGCTGGACGGCGAGAGCGGGTACGCCGCTGCCGACGGGCCCGTCGTGGACACCGGGGATAGTTTCACACTCGGCGTCGTCGTACGCCTCGCGGACTCCGAGCCCGCCCACCCGATGACCGTGCTCTCGCAGGCCGGCGAGCACACCGACGCCTTCAAGGTGCGCTACGAGCCCTCCACGTACACCTGGCAACTGGTGGTGCCGGAGAAGGACGAGGCCGGAGCCCCCGAGAAGGTGGTGTCCCAGATCGCGGGCGCGGACGGAGGCGAGGGCCAAGACCATCGCCTCGCCGTGGTCTACGACGACGCCACCGACACGATCAAGCTCTACCTCGACGGCTATACCAACGCCCAGGCGACCGCGAGCCTCCCCAACGGCTGGCACAGCACCGGTGCCCTCCAGATCGGCCGGGCCAGGTCCGATGACGGCTGGGGCGAGTACCTGCATGGCGACGTGGACGAGGTACAAGCCTACTCCGGCGCGCTGAGGGACAGTGATGTCCGCGGCCTGGGGCGAGGTACGGATCCCTGTCTGTGCTGATCCCTGATCCCTGACGCAACCATCGCTGATACAGCCACTGGTCATAGAGGCTCCGCCCCGACCGCCGACCGTCGGCGTGGAGCCTTCGCGCGTTTGGAAGGGGAATCCGCTGCGCGCGAGTTCGAGACTCCTTCCCGAGCTGGGACGACTGCTTGGCGCAGGCCGGGTTGTTGGTGTCCAACGGCTGATTCGGGGCGCGTTGGGCGACTGCTCGGCAGGGCAGTTCGGGGTAGAAGGCGCTGACGCCTCCGGCCAGTCCGGACTGGACCTGGCGGCTGATGTCGTCCGCGAGGATCTCGTAGGTGCCCTCGGCGATGCCGTCGGCGGCCAGGCGGGCGACATGTGCGGGGGCGGTCTTGGGCGCGGTGACCGTCCGAGTCATGTCGGTGTCCATGTAGGCGACGTGCAGGCCTGCTACCCGGATGCCCCGGTCGGCGAGTTGGAGGCGCAGAGAGTTGGTGAGGGGCCACTGCACGGATTTCCCGGCGCAGTAGGCGCCGGACTCCGGGAAGCTGAACCAGGACAGGGCGGACAGGATGTTCAGGACGGCGCCGCCGCCGTTGGCCGCTATCTGGGACGCGAAACCGCGGACTACCGAGAGGGTGCCGTAGAAGTGGGTGTCCATCTCCAGGCGGATGTCGTGCAGGTCGCCCGCGAGCAGATCGGTGCCAGTGGATGAGCCGGCATTGTTGATCAGAACGGTCCGTCACCCGTGGCCCGGGCGGCCGCCGCGACGGAGGCGGGGTCGGTGATGTCGAGCGCGATCGGCGTGACGCCCGGCAGGTCCACCTGGTCAGGGTTGCGGGCGCCGGCGTAGACGGAGGCGCCGCGGCTGGGCAGTTCTGCGGCGAGGGCGCGGCCGAGGCCCCGGTTGGCTCCGGTGACGAAGGCGGTGCTGGGGGAGAGGTCCATGTGAAGTCCCTTTTTGCATGGGGCGGGGGGAAGGAATTGCCGATCGGATCGGGGTGGTGTTCCGTGCCTGGACGTGGTTCAGCCGCAGGTCAGGAAGCCTGAGAGGTGCCCTGGCCCACGTGTTGACGGGTGTGTGCGGTTTGCCGGTCGTCGGCTGGGAAGATCGGGCACGTGGTGGCGGCGTGGGCGAGCAGCCGACCGGTGAGGTCGGTGACGGCGGCGGTCGCGTAGGCGGTGCGTCGGTCGACGTTGAGGGCGGTGCCCTCGCAGCTGACGCGGCGGGTGTCGATGGTGACCGGGCGCAGGAAGGTGACGTCGATGCCCTGCGTGGTGTAGCCGGTTCCGGCGGGGAGGCGGGTGTAGACGGAGGCGCCCAGCGCGTCGTCGGCGAGGGCTGCGAGGACGCCGCAGTGGAATTGTCATGCTCTCGACGCTTTAAGCCCGTCCGGAAAGAGGCTGTCGTCAACTCGTCATCGACACACTCCTGCACGGCGCGGGACCACGCGGGGGCCGCCGGCACGCTTCGGCGGCGTCGGCGGTCGGTCAGTGGATCGCCAGTTCCTTGAGTCGGGCCGGAGATCTCCCCCGGCGCGTTGAACCTGCCGTGCGCGGCACCTCGGCCCCTTTTCCCTGTACCAGAACTTGTCTCCGCACGGCGTAGGGCCACCCGCCATAACGGCCACTGGGGCTCCATCCTGGGTGGCGGACGGACCTGTGCGCTGGAAGGGGAATCCGCTGCGGGCGAGTTCGAGAGCCCCTTTCGAGCTGGCGCGATCGCATGCTGGCCCGACGGCACGACCGTTCCGATCGACTTCGCGGACCTGAACCTGACGTTCGCCCAGCGGGTGCTCCTCAAGGCGCAGTTGAAGACCGGCGCCATCACGAAGGGAGTCGTCAAGGGCTGCAAGCCGGGCTCGGTGGTCGGCGTGTCCCCGCACGCCCCGAAGACCGTCAAGAGCGGCGCTACGGTCGACCTGACCCTCTGGGCCGGCTGACCCGGACCCTGACATGACGCCCGCCCCTGCGCCCATCAGGGGCGGGCGTCCGTTATAGGATCGCACCAGCCGGGTCCTTCGCGCCGGAATCGGCTGGAGAGGGCCGGCCGGTGGGCACACGCGGCTCCCTCCTGCGAGGAACAGGCGCCCAGGGCCGGCCGCCGCTTCCCGTCGGCGGTGCGGGATCGGCGTGCCGGGAGGGGCCGGCGCGCGGACCGGGTTCCGTGCCGAATCAGCGGGCGTCCAGCAGGCCTGCGAGGATGTGCAGGCGTTCGGCGTCGGGGCTGTCGTCGGCGGCGGTGCAGACAATGAGAGCGGGGCCGGGGTTGCCCGGTATCGGGTATGCGTCCCAGTCCAGGTTCAGTTCACCGACCTGGGGATGGTTGAGGCGCATGTGGCCACGAGTCGGTTCCTCCACGTCGTGGAGGGCCCACACGGCCGCGAACTCGTCACTGCGGACGGCGAGTTCACCGACCAGTTCCACGGCGCGCGGATGTCCCGGATCGGCGGCGACCTGTGTCCGTAGCATTCCGATCAGCTCGGCGACGGTGGCGGCGCGGTTCGGGCAGGTCCGGTCGGCTTCGGGGTGCAGGAACAGAGCCAGCAGGTTCCGCTCCCTCTGCGGCTGCCGGGTCGACTCTCCCAGCAGGGCTGCGCCGAGGGGGTTCCAGGCCAGCACGTCCAGGAAACGGCCGACGACCAGAGCGGGCGAGGTCGTGCCGCGCAACAGCCGTAGCGTCGTGTCCGGTACCGTCTCCGGTTCGTACGCACGCGGCGGACGGGCCGGGGTGCGAGCGGCGGCGGCGAGACCGTGCAGGTGGCGCGTCTCCTCGGCGGAGAAGTCGAGTGCGCGGGCGAGGGCGTCCAGGACCTGTTCGGAGGGACGTACGTCGCGGCCCTGCTCCATGCGCTGGTAGTAGTCCGGGCTCACCCCTGCCAGCAGGGCCAGTTCCTCCCGCCGCAGCCCGGCGACGCGCCGCCGCGGGCCGGGCTCCAGGCCGACGTCCTGAGGGCGCAGCCGGGTTCGGCGGGTGCGCAGGAACTCGGCGAGTGCGCGTCGGGGATCGTCGTTCATGGCGTGGGAGGAGTCGGTCACGGCGCCAGTATGCCGTCGGCGCGGCCCGTGAGGGTGGGTCTGCCGGACCCAGGAAAAGGAGAACGACCGTGATGCCGCGTGCGGGGGCCAGCATCGGACACACCACAGCCGGTCACGGAAGGACAGCGACATGAAGGCCGTTCAGGTCATGAGTTTCGGTACGGCGGACGTCCTGCGGATCAATGAGGTGGACCGTCCCGCTCCCGGCGCGGGGGAGGTCCTGGTGGCGGTCGAGGCGTCCAGCGTGAACGGGCACGATGTGATCGTCCGGGCCGGGGAGTTGAAGATGGTGTCGGGGCGCCGCTTCCCGATCGGTGTGGGACTGGACTTCGCGGGGACGGTCGCCGCGACCGGCGCCGATGTCACGGGTCATCGGGTGGGGGACCGCGTGTGGGGCATGGTGCATCCCCGCCAGAGGCACACGACCGCGGGGGCCGCCGAGTACGTAGTGGTCCCTGCGGACCGGATCGCACCCGCCCCGGAAGGCGTTTCGCCGGTCGAGGCGGCCTCCCTGGTCGTCGCGGGCTCCACGGCACTGCTCGCGCTGCGTGACAGCGTGCGTCTCACCGGCGGGGAACGGGTTCTGGTCCGGGGTGCGGCCGGCGGAGTCGGCACGGCCGCCGTGCAGTTGGCGCACGCGATGGGCGGCCGTGTGACCGCACTGGCCCGCGACCGCCACGCCGAGCTCCTCACCGGCCTCGGCGCCGACGAGGTCCTGGACTACCGCTCCACCACCTCGGGCCGGATTGGCCCGTTCGACGTCATCGTCGACACCGTCGGCTCGGAACTGAACTGCTACCGGAGCCGGTTGGACAGGGGCGGCCGGATGGTCACCGTGGGACTGTCCGCTTCCGCCCTGGCCGCGATCGCCGCGTCGAGCGTGTACGGGGCCCGCCGCATCCGCACTTTCAGTGCCAATCCCGAAACCGCCCTGCTCCGTGACCTGGCCGGTCATGTCACGTCGGGTGCGCTGCGCCCCATGATCGACAGCGTGTACCCGCTCACTGACATCGCTGCGGCGCACCAGGCGTTCGAGCGCGGCGGCGTCGCGGGCAAGCACGTGGTCGCGGTGGCGGAGTAACTCCGTCGTCCTGGTGCCCATCCGGTGTGAAGGGCGCTCGCGCGGGCTGTGATGCCGGCGCCGGTTCCGGCATGGCCTGCGCGGTGACGGGTGCCGCACATCCTCTGCCGCTCCCGCCGCGCGGCGACGAGCAGCGTCGCCCACAGTGCTTCGAGCACCGCCACAGCGGGCCGGTCCGGCCGCACCAGCAGCAGGGGGAGCAGTCCGAAGGGCGCCGTCAGGGCGGCGGCGGAGAGCCGTACAGCAGCGACATCAGCGATGTCGGCGGCTCCGGCCACGGGCACGGAGGTGGCCGCCGCGACGGTCAGGGAAGTCTGCCGCACACCGTACAGGCGCAACAGGGACGCGGCGGGGTTGGCCGTCGGCCCTTCACGGGTAATCCATCCGTCACCACCGAATGTGAGACAGGGCCGTTAAATTGCCGCCGTTAAATTGCCACACCCGCGGGTGGCCTGTTGGGCTCCTGCTGGCTGGGTGAGGTGAAGAGGGTGCGCAGGGTTTGGGTGGCTGTTTCGCGTAGCCAGGTGTGGGCGGGGTCGTTGTCGTGGCGTTGGTGCCAGAGCAGGTGCAGGGGTACTTCGGGCAGGTCGAGTGGCACTGGCAGGGTGGTCAGGCCGAGTTGGTGGCGGGCGGAGCGGGTGACCACGTCGGGGAGGGTGACCACGAGGTCGGTGTCGCGAGCGAGTTGGAGCGCGGTGGCGGTGGTGGGGGCGGAGGCGATGACGCGGCGTTTGTGGCCGAGGGCGCTCAGGGCGTCGTCGATCCGGTTGTGGAGGAGTCCGCGCCGGGAGACGGTGAGGTGATCGGCCGCCGCGTATCTCTCAGGGGTGACGGGCTGTTGAGTGAGGGAGTGGCCCGGGCGGACGGCCAGGACGAGCCGGTCGCGGCCGATGAGGCGGTGGCGGATGTCGGGCAGGGACGGCGGGCCATCACTGGAGGCGAGGTCGACCTCACCGCGGCGTAGCTCGGGGGTGTCGTCACCGGGCTCGGCGGTCAGCCGGAGTTGCACCCCGGGGGCCTGGCGGTGCACTGCGGCGATCAGGGCGGTTGCGCAGGTGGTGGCGAGGGCGTCGTGCCAGCGGACGGTGAACACGCGCTCCAGCCTCGCCAGGTCGAGTTCCGTCTGAGCGGACAGCAGGTGGTGGGCCTGCTGCACCAAGGCGTGGACCTGGGTGCGCATGGCCAGGGCGCGGGTGGTGGGAGTCATGTGGCGTCCGGTGCGGACCAGGATCTGGTCGCCGGTGGCTTTGCGGATACGGCCCAACGAGCGGCTCATCGCCGGTGAGGTGACGTGGAGGCGGGCGGCGGCGCCCTGGACGCTTCCTTCCTCGAGGAGCGCGTCCAGTGCGGCGAGCAGGTTCAAGTCCAGTTGCATGCCGGTAACTATACGAGTGAATACATTGCACTTGCTGTTAACAATGGCGGCTTCTACCTTCGAGGTGCGGGGCAGGGACAGCGTTCGTGAACACCCCGCTTCTACCGACCCAAGAGGAATGCTTCATGCCCACAGCCATGCCTTGTGACCCCGACGCCACGCTCCTGTCCGCGGTGACCGCTGCGGTGGAGGACGCCGGCGTCACCCTGCGGGAGCGCTACACGACCCATGCCCGGGGCGTGAGCCTGGAGGAGGTCGTCGGCGAGATCCACGCGAATGACGACGCAGTCCTCGCCGTGCTGCGAGAGCCGCTGCTGCGGGCGAGGGCGGGTTCGCAGTGGGCGGAGGACGAGCTGGCAGGCGGGGCGCTTCCGCCGGGCGAGTGGTGGGTCGTCGACCCGGCCGAGGGCAACATCAACCACGTTCACGGCATGCCGGACTGGGCCGTGACCGCCACCCTGGTGCGCGACAACCAGCCGGTCCTCACGGTCGTTCACCTCCCGCTGACCGGCGACACCTATACCGCCACCGCCGGCGGTGGCGCCCACCTCAACGGCCGTGCGCTGACGGTGTCGGCGAAGAGTGACCTGGGGGCCGCGTTGATCGGCACCGGACAGGCCCGGCCCGGCGAGAGCACCGACACCTTCCGCCGCATCGGGCAGTCGGTCACCGCCATGCTCGTCGCCGGTCTGGTTGTACGTGTGTCCGTGCCGGCCACGCTGCAGCTCGTCCACGTCGCCGCCGGACGTATGGACGCCTTCTGGCAGTTCTCCGACGTCCGCTCCGGTCTCGTCGCGGGCGCCCTCCTGGTCGCCGAGGCCGGAGGCACCGTCACCGACCTGGACGGCAAGCCCTGGAACGCGGCCAGCCGGGATTTCCTGGCCGCCGCTCCCCAGATCCACACCACTGCGCTGGACGTCCTGTCCTCGATCTGATCGGCTCCCTGCCGGACCACCCTGGCCCTGCCGACCCGACTCGCAATCGCGCGGGCCGAGCCGGGTGTTGTGGCTGATGGGGTGTCGCTGGTGTACACGAAGGCGCGTACGCCTGGCCGTCGGGTCCGCTCCGCTCCGTCCCACTTCGTTCTGCCCCGAGCAACGGGCGGTCGGGCGGTCGTGTGGTCGTGCGGTCGTGTGGTCGTGCCGGGCGTACGGAAAGTCCTCGCCATCCAAACGCAGTTGGTATCCGTCTTTCCGGTGCCGCTATGAACGTAGGGAATTACGCATGACGATCCCCGTGCCCTGCGACATTGCCGAGCTGACCGAGATCATGGCCTACGCCGACTTCGCGACCAGCGCTCCGGCATCAGTGCAGGAGGCCCTGGGACTCGGCACCGTGCACACCGGCGCCACGCAGGCACTGGTGATCCGCGAGGAGCCGAGCCACTTCTTCAACCGGGCAGGCGGTTTCGGCACCGACCGTCCGATCACCGTCGAGGACGTGAGCCAGGTATGCGACTTCTACCGGGAGCAGGGGGTGGCGCAGGGCTCGCTCATGATCGCACCACCCTTGCTGCCGCCCGACTGGGACGCCGCTGCCTCGAAACTGGGCCTCACCGAGGGCAGCCGATACACCAAGCTCGGCCGAGACCTCGAAACGGCGCCCACCCCCACCGGCCTTCCCGTCCTGGACCCCGGCTGGCGGGTCGGCGTCGTCGACGTCCAGCAGGCCCGTGAGTGGGCCACCGTCCTGATGACCACCTTCGGGTTCACCGCACCGGACCTGATCGAGATGGCCGCGTCATGCGTGGGCAAGGCGAACTGGCGGCAGTACGCGGTCTGGGCAGGTGAGCGCATTGTCGCGGTCGGGAGCGTCTTCTTCGACGCCGACTGCGCCCACATGTTCGCCGGCGCCACGCTGCCGGACGCGCGCGGCCACGGCGCCCAGTCCGCGCTACTCGCCGCCCGCCTCCGCGCGGCCGCGGACGAGGGCTGCCGATGGATCGTCGCGGAGACGGGCGCGGCGGGCCCCGCTGAACACAACCCGTCCCTGCACAACCTGGTGCGCGCCGGCTTCGAGCCGATGTATGACCGGGCCAACTGGCTGTGGCGCGCATAGAGCGAGGCCATGGTCCGTAGTGCTCCAGACAGACAGACAGACAGACACCCAGAAGACAGACAGACAGGCTGGACGGCCGCACACCGCTTGTCACCCATCCGTTCAGGGCGGGCCCCGTCACGGGCTCCGACCGCTGAGCCGTAGCCGAGCCGATCCACAGACGAGGACAGCCATGACCACGCTTTCCACAGCGCCAACCACCCCAACGCAACGGGCTCGCCGGGTCCTGTGGAGCATCCCGGCCCGGCTGCGCAAGAGCATCCTGGTCACGCACGTCGTCTCGGCGGGAGCCTGGATCGGCATCGATGTCATCTCCATCGTCCTGGTGGCGATCGGTTGGGCACGCGCGGGCGAGGACCGCACCACCGTATATCGCGCACTCGCGGACTTTTTCGTCGTCCCTCTTCTGCTCTCAGCACTCATAGCAGGGGCGGTCTGCCTGGTCACCGGTGTCCTACTGGGGTTGGCGACCAAGTGGGGCCTCGTACGCTACTGGTGGGTCGCCGTGAAGCTGGTCCTCAACGTCATCGCCTGCGCGATGATGCTGGCGTTCCTGGGTCCCGTCACCGAACTGGCCACGGGCGAACAGCCGTTGCAGGACATCTGGTTCGTCTCGTTCCTCGCCGCCACCGCCATGGCGCTGTTGAGTTTTGCCATGGTCCTCTCGGTCTTCAAACCGTGGGGCCGAGTTCGCACGTAACGCAGCCCTCGGGCGATCGTGGCACAGGGGGCCTTGGTCGGCGTGGTGCTGCGTGCGGTCCTCTACGTGCGTATGCCGGTGCCGGCCATCCACCAGATGTCTCGGGTCGCCGCAGGACGTATGCGTATGCACTGGCAGTACGAGGAGCGCGCGGTCCGGCTTGGCCGGGACGGTGTTGCTCGCCGGAACGGCGGCATCATCACCGGCGAAGGGCCGGCCATCGGAGCCGGCTGACGAGCATCGCGTCAGCACGTCGGCTCTGCACGCCGACGCCCTCGCCCTGCTCGCCGGTCCCTTTGAACCCCGCCCTCGGCCGCCTCGCGGTCCGACCTCGGTGGCGCCTCGCATCGCCCGTGCATGAACAACTGCCGCTGAAGCAGCAGTTGCTGCTCTTATCCCCTACCTCTCGGAGGTCCCTGCCATGTCTGCTCCTGCCAACTCCGCTTCTGCCGTGTTGAGCACGGTCACCGACGACTCGGCGATGCTCCCCGCCGTCGTCGAGGTCGCCGAACGGATCGGCGCCCGCGTACTTGCCCGCTACTCACCAGATGCCCGACCGGCCACCCGTGAGGACATCATGAGCCGCTTCGGACCTATGGAGGAAGAAGCCGCCGAGGGCGTTCAGGCTGCCCTGGCCGCGATCCGCCCGCAGGCCACCTGGCTGGGCGAGGATGAGGAGGAACAGCACCAAGGCGGCCTGCCCGCCGGCGAGTGGTGGGTGAGCGACATCGTCGAAGGCGCGATCAACCACCTGCACGGGCTGACGGAATGGGGCACCACCATCACCCTGGTCCGCGACAACGAGCCTGTGCTCGGCGTGGTGCATCAGCCCATCGGCAACCTCACCTATACCGCCGTGCGCGGCGGCGGTGCCTTCCGCAGCGGAACTCGGCTGCAGGCGTCCGCCAAGAACGACCTCAAAGTGGCGATGACGACCACCAGCCAGGACGGTGGTGAAGACCAGGCGCGACGCCAGCACATGGCGAAGGCATTCGCCGCCATGCTGGGCAACGCGTTGCTGGTACGCAGCACCGTCCCCACCACCTTCCCGCTGCTGGGCGTGGCCGCCGGTCAGTACGACGCCTACTGGCAGTTCCAGCCCGAGATGTCAGGGGTGGGCGCTGGTGTGTTGCTCGCCACCGAAGCCGGCGCGATAGCCACCGACCTGTACGGCCGGCCCTGGCGGCAGGGTGCCGACCTGCTCGTCGCCGCGCCAGGAGTGCACGCCGCCGCTCTGAACGTGCTTTCCAGTACCACCTGAACCGCTGCGGCGTCTGTCACCCGGCGGAAATCGCCAAGCCCCCAAGTTCCGCTTCCTTATGAGGAGTTCAACCATGCATCTCACTGTTTTGGGCGCTTCGGGCGCCACCGGGCAGCTGCTGATCCAGCAGGCCCTTGATCGTGGCCACACCGTCACGGCCGTCGCCCGTGATCCCGACCGCCTCCCGGCCACCGGCCATGACGACCAGCTCATCCGAGTGCGCGCTGACGTACGGGACACCGACGCCATCAGCCGGGCGCTCAAGGACGCCACCACCATCATCTCCGCACTGGGCATCCCCAGTCGTGACCAGGTCGGTGTGCTGACCGCGGGTGCTCGTGCCGCCGTGGCCGCCGTCCCCGAGCGCGTCATCTGGATGGGGGCGTTCGGCACCGGCGCCTCCGCCGCCGCGGCCGGCGTCTTGACGCGCACCCTGCTGCGGGCCATGGGTGCCGAACTCACCGACAAGGTCACCGCCGACACCACCGTCCTCGACGCCGGGGGCACGGTCTTTCACTGCGGGCCGCTGTCTGCCGGACCGCTCAGCGAACACCGTCGCACCGTGGACTTGAGCCAGGCACCCCATCGGATCTTCCCCGCCCGCGTCAGCCGCGCCACCGTCGCCGCCGCGTTGCTCGACGCCGCCGAAACACCGGACCTACCCGGCGGCACCTACGTGCCCCTCGACCGCTGAGTGTCCGCCTGGCGTACACGCTGGTCTTCTTTGCGCCTGGCCCGGCCTGACCCGAATCGACGGACAGGCGCGAGACGCTACTGACTTCGGCTCGTCAAGGTGACGCTGGCGCAGGCCGGCCTCGAGGTGGGACGCCGGGATTTGCTCGGCGTAAGCGGCGGCATTCTCTCCTTTCCCTCGCCGAGTCCACCGTCAAGTCGCACGTGAGCGGCATCCTGACCAAGATCGGGGTCCGGGACCGGGTCCAGGCCGTGATCTTCGCCTACGACGCCGGCCTCGTCAGGCCCGGCTGAGCATGGCCGCCGGAC
This sequence comes from Streptomyces sp. NPDC058291, assembly GCF_042880855.1. Taxonomy (NCBI): domain Bacteria; kingdom Bacillati; phylum Actinomycetota; class Actinomycetes; order Kitasatosporales; family Streptomycetaceae; genus Streptomyces; species Streptomyces sp. NPDC058291. The sequence goes on along the minus strand of NZ_JBHVYK010000002.1, from coordinate 46,312 downwards.
TTCGTGGCCGGCTCGGACGCCGGTTCCTGGGTCGGAGGAGACGGGCGGCGCCTTCTTCGCCACAGCAGCGTGCCGCCGATCGCCGCCAACGCGACCAGGGCGAGGGCAGGGCCGCCCAGCGTGAGGACGCGCTGGAGGGAGGTCGCGGCGGCGTATCCGACCCCTGCTTCCGCTGTGGCCCATACACAGGAGGCGACGACGCTGTACGGGGCGATGTGGCGGTAGGGCAGGCGGGTGACGCCCGCGGAGTGCGGGGCGAGGGTGCGCACCACCGGCAGGAAGCGGGCCAGGAAGACCGCCCGGCCGCCGTGGCGCGTCATCAGCGTCTCGGCCTGGTGCCAGGCGGCCCCCGGTATCCGACGGCCCATCCGGCCTCCGCGCAGCCGGTCACCGAGGAACCTGCCGGTGCGGTGAGCGAGGAAGTCACCCGCCACCACGGCTCCGGCCGCGGCAGTGATGACGAGGGGAAGGCTGAGGTGGCCGGTGCGGGCCAGCGCGCCGGCGGTCAGGAGCAGGGTGAGCGTGGGGATGAAAGCGCCGACGAGAAGGATCGACTCGGCCAGCACCGCGGTGGCCACCACCGCGTACGCCGCGGCCGGCGGGATATGGCCGAGGATGTCGGAGAGGGCGTTCACCGACTCGCCCAGTCCGTCTGCGACTCGGACTGGTCCGTGTCCGCGGAGACGAGAGGGCGTCGCAGATGCCAGACGTGGGCGGGGGGAAGATTGGCCCATACCGTCCAGCGGCCCGTGGCGTAGGCGCCCTGGTAGGCGGCCATGATCTCGTCGACGGCGGCGTGGCGGCGGGCTTCGGCTCGCGATGCCGTCAGGGCACGTGCCTTGCGGGTGCCGAGGTAGGCGAAGTAGGTCAGCGTGCCGCCGGGGTGGAGCAGTTCCAGGTAGCGGGCCATGATGCGCTCTACCTGCGCGGGCGTGAAGTTGGTCAGCGGCAGCCCCGAGACGATCACGTCGTAGCGCCGGTCGCTGTCGAGCTGCTCGACGTAGGTCTGATGCACGTTCACCTGCGCGGGCCTGGCAGCCAGGTCTGGGTGCGTGGTGACGAGACGGCGCAGTCGCGCGGCGAAACGCGGGTTGGCCTCGACGATGTCCAGGCAGCTTGCCCGGGGCAGTTCGGGTATCAGGGTGCGGGTGACCGCGCCGGTGCCGGCACCGGCTTCCAGGACCGCCAGCGGGCGGGGCGCCTGAGCCCGTACGGGATCGGTCAGAGCGCGGGCCAGGGCCTTTCCGCTGGGGGCTATGGCACCCGTGGTGCGCAGATCACGGGCTGCCTCGATCAGGAACATCCAGCCTTCGGCATTGCGCTGCGCCAGGACACGGTCGTGGGAGGTGGTCCGGTCGTTCATGGAATCGACGCTAGAAAGCCGCGACCGGTATCGGATCCGCCGTTCTGCGACGGCGTCCCCCTACGAAAGTACGGGGTGAACATCGCCGATCGCCGGACGGAATCGTGCACCGGGCTGCCTAGCATGGGCCGGGTGAGCAGCAGAGAAGGCCGCCGATGGGCGAGCTACGGGCGTGGGGCGGTCGTGGCGTTGTGCGTGCTGGCCGCCGCGCTGAACGACATGTCGTTCGAAGCGCGCTACCTGGCACCCGTCATCATCACGGCGCTGGTGTGCGGAACGGCGCTGCTCGTGCCCCGGCTGCGATGGCCGATCGCGCCACTGCTGGTCACCGTGGCCACGGCATGGTGGGGATGGCCACTGCTGCCCATGCTGGCCATCGCCCTGTACGACCTGGCCGTGGACCGCCGGGCGCGCATCGCGGCGGGCTGCGCTGCCGCCGCTCTGGGCGCCAACCTGCTCAGCTACCGGGCCACCTCCCTGTGGACAAGCCAGTCCTATGCGTCCACGCTGCTCCTGCCGGTCCTGGCCGTGCTCGTCGGGCTGTGGCTCGGCAGCCGGCGCCGCCTGGTCCAGGCGCTGGCAGCCGACGTCGAGCACCTGAGCGTCGAGGCGCGGCTGCGCGAGGAGGCGGCCCGCACCGCGGAACGCTCACGTATCGCCGCCGAGATGCACGACGTCCTGGCCCACCGCCTGAGCCTGATCGCCCTGCACACCGGTGTCCTGACCACCAAGAGCGACACCCTGCCCGCACCCGTCGCCGAACGCCTCGCACTGCTGCGCACCACATCCGTCGAGGCCCTCAGCGATCTGCGCGACGTTCTCGGTGTGCTGCGCGACCCCGACGCCACGCCGGCCGGCGCTTCCCTCACGCCGACGATGAGGGAAGTGGGGGAACTGGCCGACGAAGCCCGCGCCGCTGGCCAGCACATCGAGCTCACGATCGAAGGGCGCCCCGAGGAGGCTCCCACCACCCACCGTCTGGCCACATACCGCATCGTCCAGGAAGCACTGACCAACGCCCGCAAGCACGCCCATGGCGCTCCGGTGACCGTACGCATCGGCTACCGGCCGCCTGCCACCCTCGTCGAGGTCACCAACCCTCCCGGCGCTCCCCGCACGGACACCGTCGGCAGCGGCTACGGGCTCGTCGGCCTGCGCGAGCGCGTCACCGCTCTCGGCGGCCACCTGAACGCCGGACCGGCCGGCGCGGGCGCGTGGCGCGTGGCCGCCCGCATCCCCCACCCCCTCGGCATCGAGCAGAACGGCACCCCCACATGATCCGCGCCATGATCGTCGACGACGATGCCCTGGTCCGCCTCGGCCTGACCGACCTCCTCGACGGCGACCAGGGCATCGAGGTGGTCGCCCAGGCCGCCGACGGCCTCCAGGCCATCGAGCAGGCCACCGCCCACCGCATCGACGTCGCCCTCGTCGACGTCCGCATGCCCCGCATGGACGGCATCGCCGCCACCGCCCGCCTGCGAGCCCTGCCCCACCCCCCGAAGGTGATCACCTTGACCACCTTCGACCTCGACGAATACGTCTACGACGCCCTCGCCGCCGGAGCCGACGGGTTCCTGCTCAAGGACACCGACCCCGCCGAGATACTGCGCGCCGTCCACCTCGTGGCCGCCGGCTCGGCCATGCTCCACCCCACCGCGGCCCGCCGCCTCATCGACCGCTACCACGCCACGAACCAGCCCCAGGTCACTGCGGCCCAGGCCCGGTTGGAGCGGCTCACCCCTCGCGAACGCGACGTGCTCGCCCTGCTCGCCCAGGGCGACACCAACGCCGACATCGCCAGCCGTCTCGCCATGCGCGAGAGCACCGTCAAGGCCCACGTGAGCCGCATCCTGACCGCGCTGGAGGTCACCAACCGAGTCCAAGCCGCCCTCCTGGCCCGCGACGCAGGCCTCACCACCTGACCCGAGCATCTTGTTCGCCCCCAGGGTGCAGGTCTGAGCGCCGATGACTCCGGAACTCGTCGACGCGGTCCCGGCATAGGCCCAGGACCCGACGCACGTTTCGTCGGCCTGGTGCAGGCGCTCGGCGACGCCGTTCCCGACCCGACCGTGCGGGTCGGGTCGGCGGCGCAGCGTCACTCCCGGCCGGCTCACCGAAGAGCTGACCGTCCTCTCCACCGCGACGACGCCGGTGCATCTCGCCGTCCGGGTCGAAGTCGCCGGGGACCTCGGGACAGTGGATCACACCAAGGCGGGCCGGGCGCCCCGGCCTCCTGCCACGGCGACGAGTCGACTGCACTCCGGCCAAGATGTGTTGAGCTGGGGTGACGGGACGGTCACCGTTGCCGTCAGGGCCCCTGGCGCGACACCCGGCGCCGAGCGTTCCACGCTGACCTGGACCCTCACCGTCAAGCCCGGCGAGAGCGCCGATCCGCGCCTGACCGTCGAGGTCTCGGAGCCCGACGCGGCTGCGGATTCAGCTCGGCGGTGTCGGTTCCGTGCCGCTCCAGCGCAGGGTGACCTCCAGATGCGTGCTGAGGGCCGCGCTCGTCAGGATCGCGCCGAGCTTGGCGTCCAGGACGACGCCGAAGGTGACCTCCACCTCGTCGGGCCGCTGGGCGGCGGCGCGGAACTGGCCGATCACCTCGGAGGCGGCGGTGGTGATCGGCGCCAGCGCCTCGCTGAGGCTGGTCGCGGCGCTCTCGAGACGGGCGCCCAGGCCCACGGCTCCGGTGCCGGTGCGGGCGGGCGGGGACACGAGGACGACGGTGCCGTCGTCGAGGGTGAACTGAACGGCGTCCGGCATGGCGGGCTCCTGTAGGGGTCGGGAGAGGCTCAGGGGAGGTTCAGGGGGTGGCGCACAGGGGCGGCGACGTGGAGCGCGCGGGTCCGAGCGCGTCCTGGACCTTGTCGAGCGCCTTGAGCAGGGGACCTTCCGCCGTGCCGTCCGCGTACTCCAGGACCGCTCGGTAGAAGGCGGCGGACACGTCGGGGTCCATCGCGTCGGCGGCGCTGAAGCACAGGGTGTAGGCCGGGGAGTGGAGCATGGCGGCTATCGCGCCCTGGACGGCGTCGGCGTAGTGCCCCGCCGTCACCCGCCGGTCGGCGGAGAGCGCGAAGCCGGGGCGGTTCACCCACATCCCCTGCGCCTGCGTGCTCGCCAGGTACGCGATGAACGCGTCGGCGCTCTCGTTCCCGGTGAACTTGCCCACGAAGTCCGCCGAGACCTGCAGTGTTCTGCCGGCCGGCGACACGTACAGGTATCTGCCCCGCTTCACCCGGGCCGCGTCGAAGGACATCGCGGAGAGAGCGCCGTGGCCCAGCGAACAGGCGGGCATCGCCCGGGCTGCCGCCTTGAAGTTCGTCGTGGACGCGTTCTTGCGGGCGCCGCCCACCAGGTCCCCCCACGCGGTCCAGGCGTCGTGGACGGGGCCCTGGTCCCACCGCGCGTCCTCGCCGCCCGAGGCCCAGGCGGTGTATGCCTCGACGCCGGCCTTGCGGGCGAGCAGGAGGTCGGCTATCCAGTCGGCGCCCGGCCAGCCGGAGGTCGGACCCGACTCCAGCCCGAGGCACCACGAGTAGTGGCCGGCCCGCAGGCCGGCCCAGTCCGCGGGAGGCTTCTTCGTGGTGGCGGCGTCGTACCAGACGAGGCTCTTGACGTCGGCCTTGACGGGGACGGCGTAGACGTCGCTCCCGCCGTTCCCGGTCCCCATGCCGAGCCCGCGGAACGGCTGCACATAGTCGCCCGTGTCCACGGAGAGTCTTTGCAGCACGCCTTCCCGCTGGTACTTGGCGATCGCCCCCACACTGGGCAGCACCGCCAGGTCGGGCTTCGCGTCCGCCGCCACCGCGGCGTCGAGCTGCTGGGTCAGGGCCCGGGTGACCTGCGGTTCGACGTCGATGCCGGGGTGGCCGCGCTCGAAGGCCTCGACGACCGTGTAGAAGGCGTCGAACTCGTCGCCGGACCACGGAACCATGATCGTCACCTTGCTCTGCGCCGGTGCGCCGCACGCGACCGGCGACAGGAGCAGCCCGAGAGCCAGGGCGCAGCGGACCAGGGGCGCTGTCAGTCTTCTCATGAGCGGGGGAACCTGTATTCGGCGAGCCGCGGGCGGTACGCGAGATAGGTCAGCGCACCGGCGGCGGCGAGGACGGGGAGCGCGATCGCCACCTCGAGCGGCCGGTACACGCACATCAGGACGTCCACCGACGCGGTGGCCAGCAGGGCGAGGGCGAGCGCCGGGCTGGGATACCGCCGGAAGCGGCGCACGACGATGCGGCCGGTCGCGCAGACCAGCAGCAGCATGACCGTCAGCGGCGCCATGAACAGCGGCCACAGCAGCCGGCGGTCCCGCCAGCCCGATTCCAGCTGGGCCTTCTCGGCGTCGCTCTCGACCTCATGGAGATCCTGGAGCGACTGTTCGAGGCCGCCGGTGAACCGGACGGCGCCCCTGCCCTCGTGTTCCCGTGGTGCGCGCAGCGCCTTGCAGACGGTGACGACGGCCGGGGCCCCGTCGAGGACCGCCGCGTTCGCCAGCTGCACGCTGGTCGCCAACTGGCCCTGCACGAACTGGATGTGGCTCAGTCCCCGCCTCCCGGCCCCGTTGCCCTCCGTGGCCGAGGTGAGGTGGGAGCTGATGCGGGCGGCGGCGTTGGCGAAGTCGGCGCCGGTGCCGGTCAGGGCGATCGACACGGGATCTTCGATCCGGGAGACGGCCATCAGCGCGGCCTCCGCCTTCACGGCCTGTTCGTGTGCCTGGTCTATGTCCCGCATGGCCCCCTTCGTGCGGTGGGAGGCGGCGATCTGGTCACCGGCCCGGTCCTCCACCACCAGGCACAGCAGCGTCGTCACGGCCAGCACGCCCAGCAGGCCCGCCCTGAGCCAGCGCAGCACCACGACCGGATGGGAGTCGCGCAGCCGTCTCCCGGTCACGGGGCGTCCATCGGCTCGCCGCTCACGCCCGCTTCGCCGAGCCGGTGCCCGCACTCCTCGCAGAACTTGGCCGTCGGCGACGTGGACGTCGTCCGGCACCGGGGGCACACGCGGGGGGACGGAGAGTCCCGGGCCGGCCGGGCGGGCGGCCCGGCCGGTCCTCTGGCGGTCTTGGTCGAGTCGACGCCGATCCCCAGGATGCGGCCGCGGGCGACGTCCCGCCGCACCCGCGGCCGGCCGTCGGGGCCGTCGACGGCCACCGCGCGCAGGGACCGCAGACGCGCGCCGTCCCCGAGGGATTCCGCGAGGTCGAGGGCGAGGCGCAGCTCGCGGTCGGCGCGGTCGAGGTCTCCGCGCAGCTGGGCGTCCGCGCAGGCGCGCATCGCCATGCCGAGTTCGCGTTCGTTCTCGACGCGGGTCAGGTCGGGGGAGCGGGCGACGCCGAAGCCGGGCGTCGAGCGGCGGCGCACGACCATGGCGGCGCTCTCGGCGCAGGGACGGCGGGATCCGTCGGGGAACTCGGCGTGCAGGGTGATGCGGGCGGCGCGCAGGGTCTCGTCCACGGTCAGGGTGTCGGGGTCGACCCGCAGGGAGACCTGGTACTGGCGGGTCTGCGGGCCCCAGGAACCGAGCGGGACGTGCGTCTCGTCGCCCCGCTGCTGACGCGCCGTCAACTCCGCTTCGACAGGGCGCGTCTGCCGGACGAAAGCCAGCTGGAAGCGGCTGTTGAGGCGCAGCCCCAGATACACCCGGGGCACGACGATCCGCTGCGCCTCGCGCAGCAGGCGGGTGAAGTCCTCGGTCAGGTCGGAGAGGGTGACGACGGCCTCGGCGGAACCGTGCAGCGCCTCGGTGACGCGCAGGAGTTCGGTGTATCGCCAGTCGTCGCCCAGCCCCCGGGCGTCGCAGACGAAGTGGTCGGTGCACGCCGCGAGGATCTCGCCGAGCTCCTCGGGCGTCTCGTGCTCGTCCTTGCCGTCGGTGTAGAGCACCGCGTGGCGCACGGTCGCGGGGGACTCCACCGAGGCGAAGAGGCCGCGGGCGTGCGCCAGCCACTGACCGATCGCCGTGCCGCCCTCGGGGAGTTGCCCGGCCACCCGCAGCTTGGCGTCCTCCCTGGTCCGGGCGTCGACGCGGGCCAGGCCGCCCGAGGCCGGGAAGATCACGTCGGCCTGGTGGTTGCCCGCGACGACGGCCAGCAGGGTGCCATCCCGCAGGGTGTCGATGGCCGCCCACATCGCGCGCTTGGCCTCGTCCAGCTTGTGGCCCGTCATGGACAGGGAGCGGTCCATGATGAGGATCTCGGCGCTCGGAGCCGGCGCGGACGAACCCGCGGCGGAGTCCGCGGTGACGGTGATCAGGGCGTCCGCGCGGCCCTCGTCGTAGGGCAGATCCGAGGGCGCGTCCACTTCCAGGGCGAAGCTGAGCCCCAACGGCGACCTGTCCCCCACCGGCCACCATCCGATCGTCTCGCTGTGCGGTTCCTTACAGGGTGTGCAGGCGTCCTCGACGGAACGTGCGAGGGAGCTTAGCCTGCCGGGCGGTGCTCCGGAACGGGAATGACCCGTTCTGCATGCTTTCCCCGCCGTCGCCAACTCAGCGCCGGGCGCAGCCGGTTGGCGAGGTCCACCAGGGCGACGTACTCGCGCTCGGTCGGCGCGTGCGGCCCGAGCGCACGGATCGCGTCGGACAGCTTCAGCCGGTCGCGGGTGCGCAGGAACTCCGCGTACTGGATCTCCGCACGCAGGGCGGCCGCCGCCGCGTCGTCCACGTCGAGGCCGGGCAGGGCCGCCCGGGCCCGGGCCACGTCCTCCTCGGCCGGCGCCGGATGTCCCCGCTCCGGGACGACCATGACGCGCAGGCGTACGGCCGCCACGCGCGCCTCGCGCTCGTAGCGGAACTCCTCGGCGAGCTGTTCGGCGACGGCCACCGCCTTCGCGCGCTCGCCGGCCAGCAGCAGGACGCGGGCCAGACCGAAACCGGCCGCACCGAGCGCGGGGGTGGTGTCGAAGGCCATGCCGTAGTGCGAGCGCGCCATCGCGCGGTCCCCGCCCAACTCGGCGCAGAGACCGAGGCCGAGGGGCGGTATCAGCTCGCCGGGAAGCGCCCTGCGCACCTGCCCGAGCGCGTCGGCGGCCCGCCCCGGGCGGCCGTCCGCCAGCGCGGTCAGGCCGCGGTACCAGTCGGACAGCCAGTGCCAGTCGGGCAGGCGCGCCGCCCGCAGGTGCGCCGCCGCCGCGGCACCGTCCTTTCTGCGCAGGGCGAGCCGGATCTCGGCCAGCGCCCCGCCGGCCGGGCCGGTCACCTTCGGGTCGTCGGGGTCGGACAGGGGGGCCGGGAGGGCGGCCGCGATGTCGGCGGGCTCCGGCGACGAGAACGGCGCGGGCATCCTCAGCAGCCCCCCGTCGTCCGGCTGCGCCCCGACCCAGTGGGCCAGCGGCCGGGCCGCGCCCAGCCCGCCGTGCAGCGAGCCGGCCATCGACCCGAACAGCGCGGAAGGACGCGCCACCTGGCGGCGCGTCGGCGGAGCCGCCACCACCTGCCGGATGACACCGCTGAGCTGCTCGGCGAACTGCCGCGCCGACACGAACCGCCACCACGGCCGCTCGGGGTCGGTGGCCCGCTCCAGCAGCAGGTGCAGCGAGTCGACGCCCGGCGCCGAGCGGTCCGTCCAACGGGAGCGGCAGACCTCGCGCAGGGTCATGCCCAGGCCGAACAGGTCGAAGCCGGGGGTCGGGCGCAGATGCTCCGGGTCGGTCTTCGGCGGCGCGTACGCCTCCGTGTACGCCACGACCTTCCCGGTGTCCTGGGCGTGGCTGCGCACCGCGCCGAAGTCGATGAGCCGCACCCGGTCGAGCGCGCCGGCCGGGCTGTCCTCCCGGAAGCGGATGATGTTCAGGGGCTTGACGTCGCAGTGCAGCAAGCCCCGGGCGTGCAGGTAGTCCAGCGCCTGGAGAACGCGGACGCCGTGCGCGAGGAGGGTCTCCAGACGGTCGCCGTCGCGAGCGCGGAGCGGTTCGCCCGGCACGTACTCGAGGACGAGGTGCGGCCCCTCGTGCTCGTAGCCCAGGATGCGGACGATGCTGTCGTGCCGCAGCCCGACCAGGACGTCCCGCTCGTGCAGGGCGGTCCTGGCCACCGACTTGTGCAGGGCCTTGAGCACGACCTGGGTGTCGAGGTTGCGGTCGTGGACCAGGTAGGCGGCGCCGTACGCGCCGGAGCCGAGGACGCGTTCGACCTCGTAACGGCCGGCGATGACCAGGCCGTCGGGCTGGGAGAAGTCGTAAGGGTGGCCGCAGACCGTGCAGAAGCCCTCGAACCGGCCCGGCTCCTCGCCGCGGCCCCGGCCGACCGGGAGCCCGCAGTCGGGGTTCAGGCAGAAGCGGTGCTCCTCGGCGACCTGGCCCGACGGGCTCGACGGCACGTCCGGGGGCTGGTCGGCGTGGACCAGACCGAGGCCGTACCAGGGGTCCGGGCGTACCTGCGCCACACCGACGCCCGCCCCGCCCCGCGCCGGCGGCTCCGGCTCCGGCTCCGGGTCCCGGCGGTCACGTGCCGTCGCGACGTCGTCCTGCGGCAGCGGCGGCCGGTCGCACACCTGGCAGAAGCCCTGGTCGTCGATCGGACCGCGCCCGCAGTCCGCGCGGTTGCACACACGAGGGCTCATCCCAGGAGTCACCTTTCTTCCAGCCGCCGGTCTTCTTCCAGCCGTCTCTCGACCTCGTCGATGTAGCGCCTGACCAGCGGGCGGGCGGCGACGAGGTCGATCGGCTCCGTCTTCAGCGCCCGGAAGGCCGGGGCGTGCCGGTCGGCGAGGAGCCGGTCCTCCTCGCCGAAGTAGCGCGCGGCCCGCACCCGGTGCAGCTCCAGACGGGCGGTGAGGTCCTCGTGCTCCGCGAGCAGCCGGCGCAGATCGCGGGTGAAGCGGGTCACGACGGCCCTGGCCTCCTCGGCCCGGTCGTGGATCACGGCGAGTTCGGGGGTGGGTTCCGTCGCCCGGGCCGCGGCGAGGCGGACCCGCAGCCGCGGCGCGGCACGCGGCGGCAGCCGGGGCGCGGCGAAGAACCGCACGCCCCGCTCCCGGTGCAGCGCCGCCGCGGCGTCCTCCTCCGCCGCGAGCTGTCCGACGACGGTGTGGACCGCCGCGGCGCTCACGCTGCGGGCGGCGTCCCCGCGCAGCGGTTCGGGGTCGAGGCACACGTCGTGGACGAGGCCGGCCGGCGTCGTGCCCTCGAAGCCGAGCACGAGGCGGATGCCGCGCGACCGGGCCCGGGCGGCCAGCCGACCCAGCAACTCGTCCACGAGCGCCTCCGGGTCCTGCGCCCGGTCGACGCCGCCCACCACCAGACAGGCGGGCGGCCTGCGGCGCAGCAGCTGCCGGGCCACCTCGTGGGCGTCCCCGCCGGGGAGTCCGAACCGGCGCGCGAGGTATCCGCCGACGTCGGCGACCGATCTGCCGCGCGCGTCGTAGGCCGCGTCGATGGTGCCGAGGCCGAGGACGGTGTCCCCGGGGGCGCCGGTGAGTTCGGCGTCGCTGACGGTGGCCCGGGCCGCGGGATCGGCCGTGCGCACCAGCCGGACGAGCCAGGAGTCGCCCACCGCTGTCGTGCCGCCGGTGCCGACGACCACGGTGCCGCACCAGCCGCTGTCCAGCAGCCGGGTGAGTTCCTGGGTCAGCGCGAGCCGCAGCGGGTCGCCCAGCACGTCCGCAGGCAACTCCCCGCGCCGGGGGCCCAGTTCGTCGTTTCGGTCGCCGCCGGTGAACTCCTCGATCCGGGGCAGGTACGTCAGGATCGTCTCGGTCGGCAGCATCCAGGCGGCCTTGGCGTCGCCGTTGACGTAGTCGGCGACCACGATGCCGACGACCCGGCCGTCGAACTCGCCGCCCACCGCCATCGCCCCGGCGCCCGAGTAGCCCCGCTCGATCCACGGGTCACCCTCCCGCATCCGCTTCAACAGGCCCCACTCGCCCTGCCGGTGGCCGGACCCGGCCAGCCGCGCGTCCGCCCCCATGCCGAACGGCTCGTCCTGGGGGAAGCCGTAGACCTGGACCGTGCCGCCGGAGATGGGGGCCTTCCACAGCGTGGTCCGGGTGCCGCAGCCGGCCGGCTCGTCGAGTTCGAGCAGGGCCACGTCGCCGCGCTGGGTGCCCCGGTCGTGCACCCACGTGCCCGGCGCCACCTGCGCGGTGCGCGTCCACTCCGGGCGGCACGCCACACTGCTGACCCGCACCCCGGAGGCGGCGGCCTCCCCGGGCGCGCCTCCGGCGTAGCGGACCACATGGGCGCAGGTCAGCACATGCCGGTCGTCGAGCAGCACCCCCGCGCCACAGGGCGCGCCTTCTGCGTCGTCCACCCTCACGCGCCACGGACGGTCACTGTGGTGATGCAGCGCCATACGCCCACGGTAGGGCAACCTCCGTCACATTGCGCGGGGTTGGGGGGCACGAGCACGGCTCCGGCCGTCAGCCGGGCACGTCCGCCGGCTCGGCGCGCCGCCGCGGCGTGAGGTCCCGCCGGGGAAGCAGGACCGGGGTGATCAGCATGAGGAGACCGGCGACGGCGATCGCGGCGCGGGGGCCGACCGCGTCGGCCAGCAGCCCCCACAGCCCCGTCATGGCCGCGACGGTCGCCTTGCTGGTGACCGACCACGCCGACAGGGTGCGGGCGACGCGGTCCGTCGGCGTCCGGCCGAGGCGGTAGGCGGCGAACACCGGGGTGAACACGCCCATGCAGGCGATCAGCCCGAACTCGACCGCGACGACCAGCACCAGCCCGGCCACACCCGGCCGGACGAAGGCCAGGCCGAGGGACCAGCACGCGCGCAGCGCCCCCGCCGTGAACATCACCCTGTGCCGTCCGAACCGCGACACCAGCGGGCCGGCCAGCCGTGAGCCGAGGATGCCGCCGAGGCAGGGCAGCCCGAACGCCAGACCGTACTGCCAGGGGGCGAACCCGAGGTCGCCGAGCATGAGGACGGCCAGCAGCGGCGAGGTCGCCAGGATCAGACCGCTGACCAGGACCGTGTTCAGGAACAGGGGCCGCAGGGCCGGGTCGGCCAGGATGTACCGCCACCCCTCGAGCAGATCGCCGGGACGCAGCCGCGCCCCGGTTCCGGCGAGGCGCACGGGCCGTGGCTCGCCGCCGCCGATCGCGCGGAGCCCCGCGGCCGAGAGCAGATAGCTGACCGCGTCGGCCACCACGGTCACCACCGGGCCGAACAGCCCCATCGCGGCCGTGCCGACCGGCGGCCCGAGCAGGGTGGCGGTCCAGTTGGTGGACTCGAAACGGCCGTTGGCGACGATCAGGTCCTCCGGTGGCACGAGAGCCTTCAGGTAGGCGCCGCCCGCCGCGTTGAAGGCGATGTCGGCCGCTCCGACGACGACGGACACCGCCAGGAGCTGGACGAGGGTCAGCAGACCGACCGCGTACGCGGCGGGGACGCTCATCAGCGCCGCGCAACGGGTCAGGTCCATCGCGATCATCACCGGCCGTTTGCGGCGGAACTCCACCCACGGCCCGAGCGGCACCGCCACCGCCGCCGCCACCGCGAGCCCGGCGGCGGCGAGCGCCGACACCTGGGCCGGACCGGCGTGCAGCACCACAATCGCGATCAGGGCGAACGCGTCGAAGGCGAGCCGCGTGCCGAATACGCTGACCGCGTACGCCGCCCACAGCCACCCGAACCGCCGGCCCAACGCTCTCCCGCCCACCATGCCCGGCGCACCCCCCCTCGACGTCCCGCCCGAACGAACCGGCCCCGACCCGAAACGGCGCCCGCCGGCCCCGCCGACCGTGGGACGAGCCAACCGGGCGGCACAACAGCAGGTCAAACAACCGCGGAGCCACCAGGGCACAACCACACGTTGTGAACTAGGGTGCGTCGGCGTGGATCTCGAAGCCGTACGCACCTTCGTCGCCGTGGCGGACGCGGGCCAGTTCCAGGAAGCCGCCGCCGACCTGTCGATCACCCAGCAGGCCGTCTCCAAGCGCGTCGCCGCACTGGAGAAGGACCTCGCCGTGCGGCTCTTCACCCGCACGGCGCGCGGAGCCCGGCTCACCGTCGACGGACAGGCGTTCCTGCCCCACGCCCGCGACCTCCTGCGGGCCGCGGAGCGGGCGGCCGACTCCGTGCGCCCCGGCCGCCGCGCCCTGCGCGTCGACGTGATCAACCGGCGGATCGCCCCGGCCGCCCTGCTCCGCGGCTTCCACTCCGCGCATCCCGGCACCGAGCTGGACGTCGTGACCCTCTTCGACGCCGACACGGCCCTCGCCGCCGTCCGGGCGGGCACGGTCGACGCGTCCTTCCGGGCCGTCACCCTGCCCCCGCAGCAGCTCCCCGACGACATCGGGACCGCTCGGGTCCTCGACGACCCCCTGCGCCTCCTCACCGGACCGGCTCATGAGCTGGCCGGGGCGGGCGCGGTGGCCCTCGCCGAGCTGGCCGGGCAGCGGATCTGGATGCCCGGCAACGCCGCGGGGACCGAGTGGACCGCCTACTACGAGGAGCTCGCCGCCGAGTTCGGGCTGATCATCGACGCGATCGGCCCCAACTTCGGCTCCGACGCCCTCCTGGAGTCGATCGCCGGCTCCACGACGCTGGCGACCTTCGTGGGCGAGCACGACCGGCTCGTCTGGCCCGCCCACTACGACCTGCGCCGGATCGTCGTGCACGACCCGACGCCGGTCTACCCGCATTCACTGGTGTGGCGCCGCGACAACCCCCACCCCGCCCTCGCCGCCCTCCGCGACCACCTCGCCGCCACCCGGCCCGCCCACCCGGACGACCCCACCTGAACCCCGGCCTGGACGGGCCGGGGGAGGGGGCTCTGAGCGGGCGCCGACCCGCGGGGCGTCCTCGTCCTGGTTCAGGGGTGAGGCTCTCGGTCTGTCCGACGTGCCGACGTGCCGACGTGCACGGGCCTTCCGTGACCGCGCCGTCCCGCAGCGGAACGTCCGGACGGCGGCCCGGGGTTCCGCGGGCCTCAGCGCTCGACGTGGGTCAGCAGCGCTTCGAGCTGAGCGAGCGGCTCGGGCCCGACGATGCGCAGGACGACGGTGCCGGCGCCGGAGTCGCGCAGGGCGCGGATGCCGTCCGCGGCCCGGGCGGCGGGTCCGGACACGGTGAACACCTCGTCCTGCGGGCGGCCGAGCCATGCGCCCTGTCCCTCGGTGTGCGGGCGCAGGATGCGGGCGACCTCGTCCGGGTCGTCGCCCACGCAGGCGAAGGACAGCACGGTCAGGGTGTGTTCGGGGCCGGCGCCGCCCTTGGCGACCAGAGCCCGGATGCTCTCCAGATCGCTCGGCCCGTGGCCCTCGGCGATCAGCGTGCCGTCCGCGACCCGTCCGGCCAGTTCGAGCGAGCGGGGCCGGACGACGCCCGCGACCACCGGCGGGACCTGCGCCGGCGGGTGTACCAGCGTCAGGCCGTCGAGGCGCACTTCCCGCCCGTCCAGCTCGACCCGTTCACCGCGCAGCAGCGCGCGCACCGAGTCGATCGTCTCCTCCAGGAGGGCCAGCGGCGACCGGGGCGCGACGCCGACGGACTCCATCCACTCCCGCACGCCGTGCCCGATCCCGGCCACCAGCCGTCCGGGGAACACGCGTGCCAGGGTGGCCAGTTCCATCGCGAGCAGCGCCGGACTGCGCAGCGGGGCGGGAGCGATGCCGATGCCGACCGTGAGGCGTTGCGTGGCTCCGAGCGCCACGGCCGCCGCCGACACCCCGCCGTTCCATCCGAGGTCCTCGACCACCCACAGGTCGTCCACCCCGAGCGCCTCGGCCCGCCGGGCGAACCCGGGCAGGCCCTCCGGCGCCCAGTCGCGGTCGTACATGACACCGATCCGTACGTTCGCCAGGTTCGTCATGCTCCGGAACCTATGCGGCGAACGGCGAGACGATCAACGGGGTATCGGGGCGGGGGCCCCGGGCCCGGGCGTGTCGGCCGGCGCGGGGAGGCGGCGCCTGCCGGGGGAGCGGCGACGCCGACGTGCGGACGAGGCTCGCGGCCTGCCGCGGGCGCCGCCTCGGACGCCCCTCGGGCGCGCGGACCCGCCGGATTCAGGGCCGGCGGGCCCGCGGGTGGGGGGGGTGGGGGGGAGGGTCAGTTCTTGACCGGCTTGCCGCGGCCCCAGGCCCAGGCGAGGCGGTCCGCGCCGGACTGGTTGGTGGTGGCCAGCCAGGGGCGGTTCGCGGGGCCGACGAGGGTCTGCAGCGAGTACGTGTCGTCGGTGCGCAGACCCGGCCAGTACACGGAGCCCATCTTCAGCTCGCGGAAGGTGTCGGTGACGGCCTGGACGTAGTTGACGAAGTTGTCGTCAGGGGTCTTCACGTCGTAGTTCAGGCCGGTGGTCATCGGCGCCCCGAACTCGTCCGCCACCGTGCGGCCGGCGCAGTCGCCGATGCGCACCTTCAGGTCGGCCACCCACTGGTCGTAGGTCGCGTAGTCCTTCCAGAACCCGTAGTGGTGGAGGGAGAGGTACGTGCCCTTCAGCCGTGGGTCGGCGCAGACCGAGGTGACGTGGTCGTTGTAGCCGGCGCCGCTGACGAACACGCGGTTGCGCGGCACCTTCGCGTACGTCGACAGCCACTTCGCCGCGATGTCGGCCCACTGGGTGTCCGTGTAGCCGTGCGGCTCGTTCATCGGCTCGAAGTAGACGCGCTTGTCGTTCTTGTACGTCTTGACGACCGTGTTCCACATCGGCCAGTAGGCGGCCTCGTCGTCGATGAAGCCGTCCTTCTGCGCGCCCGTGCCCTCCCAGTAGGAGACGATGACCTTGAAGCCCTGGTCGGAGGCCGCGTCGATGACTGCGCGGTAGGACTTCCAGTAGGCGCCGTTGACCGTGTACGGGTTGATGGGCAGCCGCACGGTGTTGGCCCCGAGGTTCGCCCGGAACGCCGCGATGATCCGGCTGGACTTGGCGTAGGTCTGCCGGTAGCCGTCCTTGGTCGACAGGCCGGACAGCTGGAGGTAGTCGTCGGCGAAGTTGTCGCGCGGATCGGCCCAGTTCACGCCCTTGAACTGGGTCGTGTCGGTGGCGGGCGCGGCGGCGGAGGCCGGGGTGGCGGCGAGGGTGGTGCCGCTGACCGCGGCGACGGCGACCGCGACGAGAGCGGCGCGCACGCGGGGGGACAGGGAGGCTCTGGCGGGGGACTTGCGCATCGACTTGCCCTTTCGGCTCTGATGTTTGCGTAAACATCGGAGCCCCGCGATGGCTGATGTTTACGTAAACATGGCGGCGCCGGAATCGTGGCACCCGGGCAGGTGATCGTCAAGGTGTCGAGCGTGTTACGCGGGTAAAGCCCTGGGGCGGGCAGTGAAGCCAGGGGCGGGCAGTGAAGCCGGGGGTGGGGGGTGTGCCCGACGGCGGACGCGCCGCCCGGGCCGGGCCCGCAGGGTCGCCGCTGTCCGCCGGGTCCGCCGCGCGGGGCGACCCCGTAGCGCGCAGAGCGCACGGGGATCGCATCGCTCCTGTGGGCGCCGGGGTGACCCGTGCGGTGGTGCGCCGGGGTGACCTCGTGCGGTGGCGCGCCGGAGCCGCCCCTCGGCGGGCTCACGCGCCCAGCGGGTTCAGGGTCAGCGGCTCGATCTTGCCCTCCAGCATGGCGCCCAGGCCCTGGGCGGCGCAGATGTCGGGGCGCTCGGCGATGTGCACCGGCATGCCCGTGGCCTGGCGCAGCATCTGGTCGAAGCCGGGCAGCAGGGCGGAGCCGCCGACCATCATGATCCCGCGGTCGGCGAGATCGGCGACCAGGTCGGGCGGGCACTCGCGCAGCACCCGGCCGATGCCGTCCAGCACCGCCGTCAGCGGGGTCTCGATGGCGTCGCGGACGGCGGCGGTGTCGACCTGGACGGAGCGGGCCAGGCCGGTGGCGACGTCCCGGCCGTGGATCTCGGTGGACGCGGGGCCGTGCGGGGTGAGGCCGTTTCCGGACAGGGCGAGCTGCAGCGGGCGCACGGACTGGCTGGGCAGCATCAACTCGTGCTCGTGACGCAGGTGTTGGACGATCGCGTGGTCCACCGCCTCGCCGCCCACCGGAATCCGTTCGGCGGTCACGATCGAGCCGAGGGAGAGAACGGCGACCTGGGTCGCGGCCGCCCCGCACACCATGATCATCGTGGCCTCGGGACGCTCCACGGGCAGGCCGCAGCCGACGGCGGCCGCGATCAGGGTGTCGACGAGCTCCACGCGCCGGGCGCCGAGCCCGACCAGGGTCTCGATCGCGGCGCGCTGGGCGAGCGGGTCGGCGTCGTGCGGGGTGCACGCGGCCGCGCGCAGGAACGGCTTGCGGCGCAGCTGACGGCGGATCTTGTCGCCGATGAGATGGCGCAGCATGCGCTGGGCCATCTCGATGTCGACGACCGTGCCGCCGGAGACCGGGCGCACGACGCGGATGTAGTGCGGGGTCCGCCCGGTCATCTTCTCGGCGAACTCGCCGACCGCGATCAGCGCGCCGGTGCGGGTGTTCACGGCGGCGGCCGACGGCTGGTCGACGACCAGCCCGGCCCCCTTCACGTACACCCGCGTCCGCGCCGCTCCCAGGTCGACGGCGAAATGGCAGCGGCGCAGCTGCTCCAGACTGGCGGTCATGGCAGGTCCTCCCGAGAGCGCAGACCGTGGCGGCCGCCGGGCGGTCGGCCTTCTACGCATCGTGCGGGAGCGCGGGGAGGCCCGCCCTTTCTGGTGGGCCGGGCGGGGTGCGCCCGAACGGGTGGTTCCGCCCGGCCCGCACCCCGTCTGTCGGTCCGTCAGCCGAAGACGCCCTGGCCGGGGACCAGGATCCCGCGGGGGTCGTAGGTGTGCTTCGCCGCCGCCAGGGCCGCCCAGGCCGAGCCGAAGTGCGCACGCCAGTCGGCCGGCGTGAGGGGAATGCTGCCGACCGGGTAGTGGGTGCCGCCGGCCGCGGCCGTCGCCTCGTAGGCGGAGCGGTTGGCGGCCAGCAGGCGGTCGACGGCGGCGGTGTCGTCCGCCGGGGCGGCGCTCAGGACGTCGAAGAGGTACGACACGTCCTCGTCGGAGGTGCGCAGCAGCGGGGCGGTGAGAGGGTCGCGCAGCAGCGGGTAGAACAGGATCACCGCGCCGGGGCCCGCCTCGGCCGGCGTGAGCCCGTCGAGGACCTGCGCGCCGAGCGCCGCCGCGGCGCTGCCCGGCAGCATGAGGTTGAGCCAGGGATGGGCGAACGACCAGGTCCCGGCCTTCTTCATGGCGGCGATCAGCGGGGCCAGCCGGTCCAGGAAGTCGTAGTAGGGCTGGTCGACGATCTGCGCGGAGGCCGGGTCGTGGCGCAGTCCGTGCAGCAGCGCCGCGTCGTCCGCGGTGGGCCCGGCCGGCGGGCCGTAGGCCACCGCCTCCAGGACGAACACGCCGAACGTGCCGGCGTCGTCCGCGTGGACCTGGCCCTCGACGTAGTCGAAGCGGCCCTCCTGGACGAGGACGCGCTGGTCGTCGAGGAAGGTCTCCAGGTCGCCGTAGGTCAGCTGGTAGCGCCGCACGGTCTGCGGTGCGGGGACCAGGCGCAGGGTCGCCTCGACGATGACGGCGCACTGGCCGAGGCCGGCCAGGACGGCGTGGAACAGGTCGGCGCGCCGGGTCGGCGAACAGCGCACCAGTTCGCCCGCTCCGGTGACGACCCGCAGTTCGGTGACGTTGTCCACCTGGGCGCCGACCCGGTGGGTTTGGCCGCCCAGGCCGCCCACCGACAGGGTGCCTCCCACGGACAGTTCGAGGTAGTCGGTGAAGACGGGCGGGGTCAGGCCGTGGGCGAGCGTGGCCCGGGCGACCGCGCTCCACTTGGCGCCCGCGCCCACGGTGACCGTCCTGCCGGCCGTGTCCACCGGGCCGACGGCCGCGAGGGGCGCGGTCTCGACGACCAGACCGCCCTGCACCTGAGCCTGGCCGAAGGGGGCGTGGCCCTGGCCGCGTGGTGCGACCGGCAGGCGCTGGTCGTTGCAGAACCGGATCATGGCGACGACGTCACGGACCGAGCCCGGGCGCAGCACCGCCGAGGGGCGGTGGTGCACGATGTGCCCGTAGTCGTCGGCCGCGGCGGTGAGCGAGGCGTCGTCCGTGACGAGCGTTCCGTCCAGACGGGGGACCCGGGCCAGGTCCGCGTCCGACTCGGCCGCGGTCGCGGCCCAGCTCCGGGCGGCGGTGTCGAAGCCGGTCACCGTCGCTCCGGTGACCGTGAGTCCACGCAGAACGGTGCGTCTTGACGGTGTGCCAGGCATGTGCAATCCCCCTGTCGGTCTTCACTGAACCTTCAAATGCGGCTCAGCCTAGGGCAGTTGGCTTTCGATCGGTGCGTCTATTCGGCTGGTTCGCCCTCCGCCGAAACGCGCAGGCCGACCGGGCCGGGAGCAGGCCGGGCGCATCCCCGCCGGGCGCACGCGCTACAGGGCGCGGGCCGCCCGACCGGGCCGGGAGCAGGTCGGGAGCATCCCCGCCGGGCGCACGCGCTACAGGGCGCGGGCCGCTTCCCGGGCGGGGGTGAGGGAGGGGACCGTGACGTCGCAGCCCGCCCGCGCCAGGGACCGGGCCACGGTGGGGTTGCGGGCGAGGCCGGGTCCGGGGCGCCGGCGCCGGGACCGGCGGCAGCCGTCTCGGCGCGGAACTCGCCGATCGTGAGGCCCGCGCGTTCGTCGATCGGGGCGCCGACGCGCTCCAGGAGCTCCCGGGCGCGGCCGCGGGTCGTGCGCGCAGGGTGCGCAGCGGCAGCTCGCGCACGCCGGGGCGGACGTCGTACGAGCCGGGCGGGCCGGGGACGGTGCTCGCGATCGTCCCGCGTTCACCGCGACTTCGTGGCCCGGATCACGCCCAGCTCCACCAAGTCCTGCGGACGAATGCGCAGTTGGTCGGCGGTGGCCTCCGCCTCCGTCGGGGGCCGCTTGAGGACCGCGGCCGCCGCCTCCGGGGCGATGACCGAGAAGTAGCTGTCCGGCGTGGCCCAGGTGCGGCCCGGCGCCGCCAGGGCCAGCGCGCCGCCCGAGCCGCCCTCGCCGATCACCAGCGTGGTGATCGGCGTGCGGGCCGCGGCGACCACCCCGAACAGCTCCGCGATCGCCGCGCCCGCGCCCTGGCGCTCCGCCTCGGCGTCGTTGGCCGCGCCCGGGGTGTCCACCAGGGTGAGCACCGGGATGCCGAGCCGCTCCGCGAGCCGGATCAGCCGCACGGCCGTGCGGTAGCCGGCGGGCCGGGTCGCCGCCCCGGTCTGTGCGGCGTACGCGACGGTGCGGCCCTGGTGCTCGCCGAAGCCGCACAGCATTCCGTCGGGGTCGACGCCGCCGCACCGGTCGCCCGAGATCGCGAGCCGACGGGTGAAGTAGGCGTCCAGATAGGCCCCCGCGCGCGGACGCCCCGCCGACCGGGCCCGCCGCACGGCGTCCCAGCCGCTGGCGGGCAGCCCGACCTCCCCCAGACCCCCCGGAACAGGCGCCGCCACGACGCCGCCCCCCGGACCCCCTTCGGCGCCCGGGTCGCTCACCGAGCCCGGGCCGGGACCGGTCGCCCGGCCGGTCCCGGTCACCGGGCCGGGACCGGGCTGCGGGGCGCCGCCGGTCAGGAGGCGCAGCCACAGGGCGAGCACGTCCCGCAGCTCCGCCGCGGGCACCACCGCGTCCGCGGCGCCCGCGGCGACCTGCGCCTCCGCCGTGTAGGCCGCCGGGTCCGCGTCCGGCGGGCGGACCCGTGAGCCGGCGAAGCCGACCTGGGCGCCCGGCAGCGCCAGCACCACGTCGGCGCCGGCGCCCAGGGTGGCCCAGCCGCCGCCGGTCGTCGGGTCCCGCAGGACCGCCACCTGCGGCAGGCCCGCCTCCCTGGTGAGCGCCGACTGCCGGGCCACCCGCTGGAGCTGGGTGAGCGCGAGCATGCCCTCCTGCATACGGCTGCCGCCGGTGGCGACCAACGGCACGACCGGGAGCCGGTGCGCTCGGGCGTACGTGTACGCGGCGACCAGCCGGTCACCGGTGCGCTCCCCCAGCGAACCGCCCAGGAATCCGAACTCGAAGGCGATCAGGACGGCCCGTGTTCCCCCGACGGTCGCGGCGCCGCAGACGACGGACTCCGACTCGCCGGTGCGTTCGGCGGCGCGGGCGCGGGCGGCGTCGTAGCCGGGCCAGCCGAGGGGGCCGTCGGGGGCGGCGGGCCGTTCCTCGTGCGGGAGGGGGACGAAGTCGTCGGCGAGGAGGGCGATGACATGGCGTGCGCTCGCACGTCCCGTCGTCATGACGGCAGCGCCCGCTTCATGATCTTGCCCATGTCGTTGCGGGGCAGCGCGTCGAGGTACCGCACCACGCGGGGTCGCTTGTGCGGAGCGAGCCGGCGGGCGACGTGATCCGCCAACTCGCCCTTCCCCGGCGGCGACTGGGGGTCCGCGGGCACGACCCACGCGACGATCCGCTCACCGAGGTCGGCGTCCGGCTCGCCGGTGACGGCCGCCTCGCGCACGCCCGGATGCTCCAGCAGCGCGTTCTCGATCTCGCCGGCCCCGATCTTGTACCCGCCGCTCTTGATCAGGTCCGTCGCCTTGCGCCCCACGATGCGGACATAGCCGTCCGGGTCGCGCACGGCCACGTCGCCGGTGCGGAACCACCCGTCGGCGGTGAAGGCGGCGGCGGTCGCGTCCGGGCGGTTCAGGTACTCGGTGAACAGGTTCGGCCCGCGTACCTGGATCTCGCCGACGCGATCCCCGTCGTCGGCGGGGAGCACCGACCCGTCGTCCTCGACGAGCCGCAGCTCCACGCCCGGCAGCGGCACCCCGACGGTTCCGGCCCGGGCCTCGCCGTCCGCCCGCACGGAGGTGTTCATCAACGTCTCCGTCATGCCGTACCGCTCGACGACCCGCCGTCCGGTCGCGGCCGCGATCCGCTCGTGGTCGTGCACGGGCAGCGCGGCCGATCCCGACACCAGCAGCCGGGCTCCCGCGAGCGCCTCGGCCAGCGCGGGGTCGGCGGGCAGCGCCTCGGCGATGCGGTGGTACATCGTCGGCACCCCGAACAGCATGGTCGCGCCACTGCCCAGCTCCCGCGTCACGCCGTGCGTGTCGAACCGTCCCAGATGCCGTACGGATCCGCCCCGGCGCAGCGGCCCGAGGATGCCGAGGACCAGCCCGTGGACGTGGAACAGCGGCAGCCCGTGCACGAGGACGTCCGTCTCGGTCCACCGCCAGGCGTCGGCGAGCGCGTCCAGGGTGGCGGCGACCGCCCGACGCGGAATGACCGCGCCCTTGGGCGGCCCGGTGGTGCCGGAGGTGTACACGACCAGCGCGGGCGTCTCCTCGCCGACGGCCGCCCCGGCCGACGCCCCCGCCCCACCGTGCGGGCCGGCGTCGGCGTCGACGTCGATCCGCCGCAGAGCCCGCAGCGGGGCGGGCAGCTCGGCGCCCGGCGCGGCCAGCACCAGGTCGGGCGCGCTGTCGGCGAGGATGTGCCCGAGCTCCTTCTCGCCCGACTTGGGATTCAGCGGCACCGCGGCGGCCCCGGCCAGCAGCACGCCCACGACCCCGACGGCGGTCTCCAGCGACGGGGTCGCCCACACCGCGATCCTCCCGCGCTCCCGGCCCGGCTCCGGCGGGGGCGCCCCGACCGCCTCCCGCACCCGCTCGGCGACGGCGCCGGCCGCCGCCGCGAGCTCCGCGTACGTCAGACGGCGCTCCCCGAACCGCAGGGCGGGGCGGCTGGACGGATCGTCGGTCAGGGCCGGGAAGAGAGAGGACACGCGGACACTCCTTGCGGACGGCGGACGGCGGACGGCGGACGGCGGACGGCGGACGGCGGGCAGCGGGCGGTGGGCGGTGGACGGCGACAGCACGTTCCTACCCCGCCGCACCCGCCATCCGTCAGCGCCACCGCTTGATCCCGATCACGTCCGTCCGCGCCCGAGGGCCGTCCGGCGACGCCGTGCGCGGGCCTTGTTAGCCTTCGGGACCGGACAGTCGTACGAAGAGGGAGTCCGCCGTGGCCCGTGTCGCGCTCGCCACCTATGACCCCCGGCCCCTGGCCGGCAAGGACGTCGATCTTCCGGTGCTGCTGGGGGCGTTGCGGGCGGCCGGGGCCGAGGCGGACGTGGTCTTCTGGGACGACGCCGAGGTGGACTGGGCCTCGTACGACCTCGTCGTCATCCGTTCCACCTGGGACTACAGCTGGCGTGCGGACGAGTTCACGGCCTGGGCGCAGAAGGTCGCCGGCGTCACCCGGCTGGCCAACCCGGCCGCGGTGGTGCGCTGGAACGCCGACAAGCGGTACCTGGGGGAGCTCGCGGCGGCCGGGGTGCCGATCGTGCCGACGCGCTACGTCGCGCCCGGCGAGCCGGCCGAGCTGCCCGACGGCGGAGAGTACGTGATCAAGCCCGCCTCGGGCGCCGGGGCCCGATACGCCGCCCGCTACACCCCCGACGCGCACGAGACGGCCGTGCGCCACCTCGCGCGGATGCACGCCGAGGGGCTGACGGCGATGGTGCAGCCGTATGTGCGCGGCATCGACACCGGCGGCGAACGGGCGCTGCAGTTCTTCGGCGGACGCCTCCTGCACGCCAGCCGCAAGCGGGCCGTGCTGGCCCCCGGCACCGCCTTCGACGCGGACAAGGTCGCCCACCCCGGGCTGGAGCCCTGGACGCCGACCCCGGCCGAACGCGCCGTCGCCGAACGCGCCCTGGCCGCCGTGCCCGAGGCGCCCGAGCTGCTCTACGCCCGGGTCGACCTCGTGGACGGCGACGACGGGCAGCCGCGGGTGATGGAGCTGGAGCTGGTGGAACCGAACCTCTTCCTGTTCCTGCACCCGGAGTCGACGCCGGCGGTCGTGACGGCGATCCTGGCGGCCGCCGACGCCCGCTGACCGGCCCTTCGCCCGCTGACCGGCCCCGCCCGCTGACCGCCGCGGTCAGCCGGCCGTCCGCCGTCCGCGGCGGTCTGCCCGGCCGTCCGCCGTCCGCGGCGGTCTGCCCGGCCGTCCGCCGTCCGGCGTCCGCTGCGGTCTGTCGGCCGTCCGCCGTCCGCCGCGGTCGCGTCCGGTGAGCGGCCGCCGGTCTACTCCCTGACCGTCGTGCGCTGGAGCAGGCCCCAGGTGAACTCGGCGACGACCTCCCGGCGTACGCCCCGTCCGTCCGGGGCGGTGAAGGCCAGCCCTGGGGGTCCCCCCACGCTTCTGAGGCTGTGGGGGAGGTTGGGGGCCGTGCCCTCCAGGGGGCGGGCCGGGGGGAAGGCGAGGGCGACCTCGTCGACCGTGCAGGACCAGGGGGTGAGGTCGTCCAGGCTCTCCAGGGACGGCGGCCGGCCCCCCGGGGCGCGCACCAGCCACTCGTTCCAGACGGCGCCGTTCGGGGCGAGCAGCACCTCGAAGCGCAGCCCGGGCCAGAGGGAGACCGGCCACAGCCAGGCCTCGCAGTCGAGGTCGCCGACCCGGCGGGCGGCTCTCGACTCGGGTTCGCCGAGGACCGAGCGGTAGCGGGCGAGCGCCCCCCTGGTGTGCGGGGAGTGGACCATGGCCTGCCAGCGTTTGTTGGCCTCTCTCATCTGGGTCAGGGAGACGCCCAGGTCATGGCGCGAGTCCTCCACCAGGTCCGGGTTGTGGTCGGCCATGCGGCGCAGCAGGACCAACTGGAAATCGAAGGCCGTGAACGAGCCGGCGAGGCGTTTCTGGGTCGGCATGCGTCCCATCCTGGCCCACCGGGGGCCCTCTCCGGGGCCACCGTGCGTTTCCCGCCCATTGCCCGGCGCAACGGCGTATGACAGCCTGTGTTCGTCATGCCGATCGCCTGTTGATATGTCGAACACAGGCGCCGACCACCGATTAAGGGAGGGGGCCGGTCGTGGGACGCCTCGTACCTGCCGTGACCCGAGCTCTCGACATCCTCGAGCTCTTCCTCGACGGGGACGGTTCGCTCTCCGCCCCCGACATCGTGCGCAAGCTGCAGCTTCCGCGCACCACCGTGCACGAACTGGTGACCACGCTCTCAGCGCGGTCGTACATCGTGCCCGTCCCCGGACAACCCGGACGGTACCGCCTCGGAGTGCGCCCGTACCAGCTCGGCAGCCGTTACGCCGAGCAGCTCGACCTCGCCGCCGAGGGTCAGCAGGTCGCCCGCACCGTCGCCGAAACGTGTGACGAGACGGTGCACGTCGCGATCCTGGAGGGCGCCGACGTCATCTACATCGCCAAGGTCGACTCCACGCACGCGGTCCGGATGGTCTCGGCCGCGGGCCGTCGCCTCCCGGCCCACTGCACCTCCGTCGGCAAGATGCTGCTGGCCTCGCTGCCCGAGCCGGAGCTCAGCGCGCGCATCCCCGACGACGCCGACCTCGTGCGGATGACCCCCAACAGCATCACCGAGCCCGGTGCGCTGCGCGCGGCCCTGGCCGAGATCCGGGAGCGGGGCGTCGCGGTCGAGAGCCGCGAGTCCAACCCGGACGTCAGCTGTGTGGCGGCGCCGGTGCGCGACCGCACGGGTCAGGTCGTCGCCGCGCTGTCCATCTCCGTCCCCATGATCCGCTGGAGCGACGACCGCCGCGGCGAGCTGGAGCAGCTCGCCGCGAAGGGCGCGGCCGAACTGTCCGAACTGCTGGGATACCGGAGCGTGGCATGACGACGTCGTACGAGGTGGCCGTGCGGGCCGAGGCCACCCTCGGCGAGGGCCCCACCTGGGACCCCGCCACCGGCCGCCTGCTCTGGCTCGACATACTCGGCTCCCGCCTGCACGCCTACGACCCCGCCACCGGCCGCCGCACGGTCCGGGCGACCGACCAGCACGTGGGCGCGGCCAAGCCCCGGGCGGGCGGCGGGCTCGTGCTCAACCTCCGGGACGGGGTGGGCCTGCTCGACCCCGACGACACCTTCCGCTGGCTGCGCCACGAGCCGGTCCCCGGCCGTCGCGCCAACGACGCCGCGGTCGCACCCGACGGCTCCCTGTGGGCGGGCACCATGCGCTACGACGAGGCGCCCGGCGGCGGCACCCTGTCCCGGATCGCCGGGGACGGCTCGGCCGAGGTGATCCTCGACGACGTGGCGGTGAGCAACGGCACGGGCTGGAGCCCGGACGGCACGCTGATGTACTACATCGACTCGCCGACGCGGCGGGTCGACGTCCTCGACTGCTCGGCGGACGGCCGGGTGAGCGGCCGGCGCCCGTTCGTCTCCGTCGAGGACGGCGCCGGCTTCCCCGACGGCCTCACCGTCGACGCCGACGGCTGCGTGTGGGTGGCGCTGTGGGACGGCGCAGCGGTGCGCCGTTACACCCCGGACGGCGAACTGGACCGGGTGATCGCCCTGCCCACCCCGAGGGTCACCGCGTGCGCCTTCGGCGGCGCCGGCCTGACGGATCTCTACGTCACCACCGCCCGGGTCGGTCTGACGGCGCCGCACCCGGTGGCGGGCTCGCTCCTGGTGGTCCCGGACGCGGGCAAGGGCCTGCCCCTGCCCGCCTTCGCCGGCTGACGGCCGGCCGTCCCGCTCCGCGCCGCCCCCCGGGGCTCCCGCCACGCCGCCCCCGGGGCTCGCGCCGCGCCGGCCCCCGCCGCCGGGGCCGGGGGGCCCCCCCCCCGACCCCCCCGGTATAGCACGGCGGGGGGGAGCCGGGGGCCGGGCACGGGCCGCATGAGGGGGGCGGCGGGGGGGGGCAGCAGGACCGTCGGAGTCAGCAGGACCTGCGGGCCCCGCTCCAGGGACGTCACATCGGTCACCCGGCGGGCGATCCGGCCGCTGCCGGTGGCCGTGAGCATCAGCCGGCCGACGTACGCGGCCAGGAGCCGGTCGCGCAGCGTGGGGCCGTTCTCGGTCGCGCCCGGATAGAACACGTCCTGGCCGACGGCGAGGTCCCAGGCGGCGCCGGCCGGCCGGGCCGCCGCCCGCTGGACGCGACGGGACAGTCCGGCCGAACCCCACCCGTGCCGCCGGACGGCCTCCCGCAACGCGACGGCGCTCTGGGCGGCGACCGCGAGCCCGTGGCCGTAGAGGGGGTTGTACGCGGCCAAGGCGTCGCCGAGGACGGCGAAGCCCTCCGGCCAGGCCGCCATCCGCTCGTAGTAGCTGCGCCGGTTGACCGTGGCCCGGGTGTACGACACGTCCGACAGCGGCTCGGCCCGCTCCAGCAGCTCCCCGATGACGGGGTGACGCAGTTCCTCGCGGGCGAAGCGGAGGAAGTCGTCGTTCCCGGCGGACGGCTCGCCGCCCCGCGTGCCGTTGAGGGTGACGATCCAGCGGCCGTCCTCGATGGGCAGCAGGAACCCCGCCCGGCCCGGACGGCCGTCCCTCGGATCGGCCTGCACGTTGACGATCGGATACCCGGAGCGGGCCTGCTCGGGCGCCAGATAGAGGCGGCTCGCGTAGGCCAGCCCCGAGTCCACCTCGCGTCGCTCCACCGCGGGCAGGCCGAGGTCCTGGAGCCATCCGGCCGCCCGGGAGCCCCGCCCGGTCGCGTCGACGACCAGGGCGGCGGAAACGATTCGCTCGGGGCCGGACGCCGCGCCGTCCCGCCCGTCCGCAGCGCCCCGCGCGCGCACCCGCACCCCCGTGACGGCCCCGGCGTCCCCCGCCAGACCCGTCGCCTCGGCGCCGGCGAGCAGCTCGATCCGCTCGTCCGCGAGGACCTGGGCGCGGATCGTCGCGTCGAGCAGATCGCGCCCGGCCAGGATCACGTGGTGGGACTCGGGCCAGCGGCGGAACCAGCCGCGCGGTCCCAGGACGACCATGTCCGTCGTGACCGGCGACCGGCGCGCCCCGGCGGCCCGCAGGGCCTCGGTGACGCCCGGCAGCAGTTCCTCCACCGCCCGCACCCCGCCCGACCACAGCATGTGGGCGTGGCGCGCCTGGGGCAGGCCCCTGCGGGGCGCCGGCCCGTCGGGCAGCACGTCCCGCTCGATCACGACGACCCGGTCGGCGAAGCCGCTCAGGGCGCGTGCGGCGAGCATGCCCGCATGGGATCCCCCCAGCACTACGGCGGTTCTGGCGGGGTTGGAGGGCTCACTCATGCGTGGACATGCTCTCTGCCGGGGCGGTCGCGCGAGCGCGGACCGCCTGGAGGTCGACGGGATGGCGAAGGACGCGGGACACGGCCTGGATCTCCCTCAGGAGATAGGTGGTGTCCGGACCGGAGGAGGAAGCGGCGGAAGCCGAAGCACCGGACGGTGGGGCGCTCTTGCTGTTGCTGTTGCTGTTGCCGGTGCCGGTGCCGGTGCCGGCGGTGGCGGGGGCGGGGGCGGCGGTGCGGCGGCCGTCGGCTGCCCGCTCGGGCCCCGGAGTCCGTGGCGCGGCCGTGCCGCGCCGGGCCCGCTCGCGCGCCTCCACGGCGTCCAGCAGCGCCACACCCGCGGCCAGCGCCTGCGCCCGGCCGCGCTCGAACCCGAGGGCGACGGCGGCGTCGTAGGACCGGGCGCGCAGGTCGTCGTCCAGATGACGGGCCAGCTGGAGGAGCGCGTCGCGGATGAACGTCTCACGGCGGATCAGCCGCAGTTCGGGGGTGGCGCGCAGGTCGAACGGCTCGCGCCCGCCGGTGACGGTTCGCATCAGCCGGGACAGCGGCTGCAGGCTCCGGTGCCGGCGGCGCACCCGCCAGCGCTCCTGCAGATACTGGCCGGCGTGCGGCACGATGAAGCCGATCGCGACCAGCGTCGCGGCGATGCAGGCCGCCGACGGCGCGATGTCGGTGTTCAGCCGGTCCAGGTCGTGCCCGGTCCAACGGGCCGCCACCGCCGTCAGCTTGGCCGCGCTGAACACCAGGTTCGTCACATAGCCGGCCCCCAGGAAGCGCAGTCCCCAGCGCAGCCAGGCGTCGAGGCCCTCGGTGCGGCTCCAGTTCCACACCAGTCGGGCGGTGACCGAGCAGGCCACCGTGTGCGCGAGCAGGTAGAGCAGGATCTCCTCGCGCATGAACGGCGTGTTGGCGTAGTACGTGTCGAGGTCCCGGATCCGCTCCACGGGCACGTCGGCCAGCGCGAAGAGCACCCAGAGGGCGACCACCACGCCCGCGTAGACGGAGACGACCCAGCGCGTCGCGCGCCTCGTCTGGGCCGAGCGCTCGGTGCGGCCGTTGCGCCAGGCGATGATCAGCAACAGCCAGGACGCGGACAGCGCGGTGAGCAGGGAGTAGACCCACGGCGCGGCGATGTTCGGCACGCCGGTGAACCGGTTGGTCCAGGCGATGGTCTTCGGGGCCGCGAAGACGAACACCGCGCAGGCGAACACCAGCAGGCCGCCTACGGCGCGCAGCAGCGGGTCCCGCCAGAGCTTGAGGATGCTGGGCAGCTTGATGGCGAGGGCCGCGCCGAGCACCACGGTGGGCAGCCAGAAGGAGATGTACAGCCCGTGGTTCACCGTGCGGTACCCCGGCGTCCCCGGTAGCCCAGCGTCCGCTGGACCGCGCCCGTGTCCGCGCCCGGTCCGGCGGCGGCCGGTCCAGCGCCGGTCGGCCCGGACCCGTAGCCGGAGTCGGACTCGGACAGATAGCGTCGGCAGCGGGCCGCGAGGCGGTGGCCGAAGTCGTCGGCCTCGGCCTCGTCGTCCTCGCGGGAGCCGTTGCGGGCGGCGACGGTCAGCGCGAAGGAGTCCCAGCCCGACCGGTCGGCCAGCATGCCCGCCGCCACCGCGCCGACACCGTGATGGTGGTGGCGGTGCCCGGCGTGCAGATGCCACAGTTCATGGCCGAGGATGACCAACTGCTGTACGGCCTCGGCCCGTTCCTCCACGATCACCAGGTCGAACTCCTGGAACTCCACCCACAGGCCGGTGACTTCGATCTCGTCGGGGAACCGTTCGAACCGCACCTCGACGGGCCGGCCGCCGCGTCGTGCGGACATCTCCTCGCACAGCGCCCGGCACACGTCCCGCACCCCGCGAGGGCGGCGGGGGCGTGCCCGCAGCGCGGCAAAGAGACCACCGGTCAGCTCGCGCATGGCAGGCCCGGTCCGCGCGCGCCGCAGCGCCGAGGCGATCCGGGCCGCCCTCCCGCGCGCGCCCGCCCTGTCCATCCGCTCCCCCTTCTGCACCGCCCGGCGGCAGCCTGTTCGAGCGTACGCGGCCGGTTGTGGTCACGTCACGAGAAGTTTTCACGGGGGCGTCGATGGAAAGCGCTGTCAGATATCGCGTCGAAACCATTGACGGGCGGGCGCATCGATTTTACGGTCCCGTTCGGCGTCACGATCATGAGGCGAGATATCGAACGCGACCAGGAGAACGGCAGGGCCGGACGGGGCGTGCGAACGGTGCGACCGACCGACCGGCCTTGCGTCATGTGCCGCGCCCGCAGCGGAAACCGAGACCCGAGAGGCCACGATGAGCACCGCCCGCTTCACCCTCGACCCCGACTTCACCGTCGGCGACGTCGACCCCCGTGTCTTCGGCTCCTTCGTCGAACACCTCGGCCGCTGCGTCTACACGGGCGTCTTCGAGCCCGGGCACCCCACGGCGGACGAGGCCGGTCTGCGGCAGGACGTCCTGGAGCTGGTCCGCGAACTCGGCGTCACCGCCGTCCGGTACCCCGGCGGCAACTTCGTCTCCGGCTACAGATGGGAGGATTCGGTCGGCCCGGTGGCGGACCGCCCCCGCCGCCTCGACCTGGCCTGGCACTCCACGGAGACGAACCGTTTCGGCCTCTCCGAGTACATCGACTTCCTCAGGAAGATCGGCCCGCACGCCGAGCCCATGATGGCCGTCAACCTCGGCACGCGCGGAGTCGCCGAGGCCCTCCAACTCCAGGAGTACGCCAACCACGCCGGCGGCACCGCCCTCTCCGACCTGCGCGCGAGCCACGGCGACAAGGACCCCTTCGGCATCAGGCTGTGGTGCCTGGGCAACGAGATGGACGGCCCCTGGCAGACCGGCCACAAGACGGCCGAGGAGTACGGCCGCCTCGCCGCCGAGACCGCCCGCGCCATGCGCCAGCTGGACCCCGGCGTGGAACTCGTCGTCTGCGGTTCCTCCAACCAGTCCATGCCGACGTTCGCCGAGTGGGAGGCGACGGTCCTGCGGGAGACGTACGACCTCGTCGACCACATCTCGCTGCACGCCTACTACTGGCCGGAGGACGGCGACGTCGACTCCTTCCTCGCCTCCGCCGTCGACATGGAGTCGTTCATCGACAACGTCGTGGCGACCGCCGACCACGTGGGCGCGCGACTGAAGTCGAAGAAGCGGATCAACCTCTCCTTCGACGAGTGGAACGTCTGGTACCTGCCCGAGTGGGAGGAGCACGCCAGGGGCCTCGACCAGGCCGACTGGCCGGAGGCCCCGCGTCTGCTGGAGGACTGCTACAGCGTCACCGACGCCGTCGTCTTCGGCTCGCTGCTCATCGCGCTGCTGCGGCACGCCGACCGGGTCACCGTCGCCTGTCTCGCCCAGCTCGTCAACGTCATCGCGCCGATCATGACCGAGCCCGGCGGTCCGGCCTGGCGGCAGACCACGTTCTTCCCGTTCGCCCAGGCCGCCCGGTACGGCCGCGGCCGGGTCCTCGACGTCCGGGTGGACTCGCCGACGTACGAGACGCGCAAGTACGGCGAGACGGACCTGCTGCACGCGACGGCGGTCCGCGCCGAGGACGGGACGGTCACCGTCTTCGCCGTCAACCGCGGCCGTACCGAGGCGCTGCCCCTCCAGGTCCGCCTGGCCGGCCTGGGCCTGACGTCGATCGTGGAGCACAGCGTGCTCGCGGACGCCGACCCGGACGCCCGCAACACCCTCGCCGACCCCGAGCGGGTCGCCCCGCACGCGGCCGAGGGCACGACGCTGACCGGCGGGACGCTGACGGCGACGCTGGAGCCGCTGTCCTGGAACGTGATCAGGCTGGCCTAGCTCCCACGTGACCGCGGGGCCGCGGCGGGACCGAGGCCGGGCCGCGGCGGGACCGAGGCCGGGCCGCCGGGTCGCCGACCGCACAATGGGGCCATGAGGATCTCGGCGAGGGCGGACTACGCGGTTCGGGCGGTGCTGGAGCTCGCCGTGCGGCAGGGCGGCGGCGACCCGGTGAAGGCGGAGTCGATCGCCGCCGTGCAGGACATCCCGCACAAGTTCCTGGAAGGGATCCTGGGCGATCTGCGGCGCGGCGGGATCGTCGACAGCAGGCGGGGCGGCGGGGGCGGTTACCGGCTGGCCCGCGACCCGGCGGCGATCACGGTCGCGGACGTGATCAGGGCGGTGGACGGCCCGATCGTGTCGGTGCGCGGCGAACGCCCGACGGGACTGACGTACACGGGCTCGGCGCAGCCCCTGCTGCCGCTGTGGATCGCGCTGCGGGCGAACGTGCGCCGGATCCTGGAAGGCGTGACCATCGCGGACATCGCGGCGGACGCGCTGCCCGGCCCGGTGAAGGAGCTGTCGGAGGAGCCGGCGGCCTGGGAGAACCCCTGACGGCTCCCGAGGGGCGCCGGCGAGCGCGGATCCACAGGGTGTGAACGGGCCGGGGTGAATGGCCGGAGTTCCACCTGGGCGCGCCCCAGCGGTCTCCCTACGATGCGATCGCCCCGGTTCTTCACAGCAGCTTCATTGATTCTTCACAGAGTTGCTGTGCGGAGCCGGTCGCATCCACCCCCCACCGACCGAAGGGGAGAGACCATGGCAAGTGGGCTGCTCCTGGGCGGCGCTGTCGCCGCTCTCGTCACCGCGGCGATGCCCGCGCACAACCCGTCCTCGGGGTTCGTCGACCCGCCCCCGGACAAGATCGTCATCAATGTGGCCACGGTGAACGGCTCGGGCTGTCGCCCGGGTTCGGCGGCCGTCGCCGTCTCCGAGGACAACACCGCCTTCACCGTGACCTACAGCGAGTACCTCGCGCAGGTCGGCGGCAACTCCGACCCGACCGCGTTCCGCAAGAACTGCCAGCTGAGCCTGATCGTCCACGTCCCGTCGGGCTTCACCTACGCCATCGCCAGCGCGGACTACCGGGGCTTCGCCTCGCTGCAGTCCGGGTCCAGCGGTGTGCAGCGGGCCTCGTACTACTTCCAGGGCTCGTCGCAGACGGTGTTCAAGAACCACACCTTCAACGGCGCGCTCAACGACAACTGGCAGGCGACCGACACCACCGACTGGGCCAACCTCGTCTACGCGCCCTGCGGGGTGCAGCGCAACTTCAACATCAACACCGAGCTGCGGGTCAACGCGGGCTCGTCCTCCCCGGCCAAGGTCAGCTTCATGACGATGGACTCGACCGACGGCGACATCAGCACCGTCTACCACATGGCCTGGAAGGAGTGCCCGGGCAAGTGAGCCGGTCCGGGATCTGAAGCCGCCCGGCCTCTCCGGTGCGCCGGAGAGGCCGGGCGAAGCCGTGTGTGCCGGATCAGCGCTCGACGCCGAGCGTCAGCGTCCCCGCGTACCCGGACGAGGTCGAACCGCCCAGGGCCGTCAGGGTCAGGAGCCCTGACGCGGCGCCTCCGCCGTCGTAGACGGAGTCCCGGGCGAGGGTGGTGCGGGTGACCCTGTTCGCCGAGTACGGGGAGAGGCTGCTGACGCGCGTCGTGATCGTCTCGCTGAAGTACAGCTGGCCGGTGTGGAGTTCCTGGCCGCCGGTGAACGAGCCGTCGGGGGTCAGGGTGACGTTCGTGTGCACCTTGATGTGGATGTGGATGCAGCGCCCCACGTACCAGCCCGGGTAGATCGTGGTGATGTTCGCGAGGCCGCTGGAGTTCGTCAGAACGCCACCGCGCAGGAACGTGCCGTCGTCCGGTTCGGTGTGGCCGTTGGCGCCCACGAAGCCCGAGTACTCGCCGAGGTGGTCGGCGTGCCAGACCTCCACGAGGGCGTTGGGGAGCGGTGCGCAGGTGTCGTCGTCGACGACGGTGAGGGCGAGCTTGAGCGGGATGCCCGGCTTGCCCTCGGTGATGTCGGCGCGGACGTACTGTCCGTCGAGGTAGTAGGGGCCTTCGGTCATTTCCTTCGTGAGGGTGCAGACGGCGGCGGCGACGGGAACGGTGTCGGCCGGCTCGGCGGGGGCCTCGTTCCTGCCCGCGGCGCCCACGGCGAGGGCCGCGGCGGTGGCGCCGGTGGCCGCGAGCACGGCGCGGCGCGTGAGGGGGGTGCGTGCGTCTGAGGTGTCTGTCATGGACACGGCAGCATAGGGGAGTTTCCTGTGAGTATCTGACGAGTCAGGGATTTTGTTGTGCGTCAAGTGGCTTGCAGGCCAGAGCGCTTCGGGCGCACCGGCCGGGCGCCGCCTTCGACGGGTTCCGTCGTCGGAGGGTGCACCGGGAGGCGGTCCGTGACTTCCCGTGCGGCGATGTGCCGGACGGCTCGGGCACCGCCCGCCCGTCCACTCCGTCCGGTCACGGCGACTAGCCCGCCTGGCCCATCCCCGCCGCGTTGGGCCAGCTCTGGGCGTTGGGCCAGCCGGTGGCCGCGGCGGGGGAGAGGCCGTTGGTCCCCCTGACCTGAGCGGCCGTGAGTCCGCCGCGGGCCGGGACGCCGGGCGGGGTCGGACCCGTCGGCGGAGCCGTGACGGGAGCCGTCGCAGGAGCCATGACGGGTGCCAGCGGCGGAGCCATGACCGGGGACATCGGGGGAGCCATGGCGGGGGACATCGGGGGAGACATCGGGGGAGCCATGGCGGGAGACATCGCCGCGGGAGACATGGCGGCGGGGGACATCGCCGCGGGAGACATGGCGGCGGGGGACATCGCCGCAGCCGGAGCCAGCGGCGGCGCCGGGGCGGGAGCCGGGGTCGGGAACGGGAGGGGGGTGGGAGCGGGCGCCGGGGGCGGAGAGGGAGCCGGGGGCGGGGTGGGAGCGGACTGGGGGAAGACCTGGGCTGCGGCCGGCATCGGCATCCCGGCGCCGTTCGAGGGAGCGGGCTGCGGCTGGGCCGCCGCGGGGGCGGGCATCGCCGGCGCGGGAGCCGCCGCGACCGGTCCCGGCGCGGGCATGCTCATGGCCTGAGCGGCCAGGTTCCGCATGCCCGCCCCGTTGGTGACCAGCCGGTCCACCGCCGCCGTGCCCGAGCTGTAGCTGGTCCCGGCGCCCAGCTCGGGCACGGGGGCTCCCCTCCTGGTCCCGTAGAGCACCTGTTCCATGCCGGACACCAGGCGACGCACGTCGACCTGGGGACGCACCACGAGCCTCAGGAAACGGCTCGACGAACCGATCTTGTTGCCGCACTCGCGGACCAGGATGCGGTGCTCGGCGAGGAGCCGGTCGCGGACCACCGTGCCCTCGGCGCCCACGGGCAGACGCACGAAGAGGAAGTTCCCCTGGGAGGGATAGACGGTCAGGCCCGGCAGCGCGGAGAGCTGGCTCGCCATGTCGAGGCGGTCGCGGCGCACCTGCAGCAGGCTCTGCGCGTACTCGGGGCCGTGCTCCTTCAGCATGAACACCACGTACTCGGCGAAGGCGTTGAGGTTCCACTTCGGCAGCATCGAGCGGACCCGTCCGGCCAGCGACGGGTTGGCGACCATGTAGCCGAAACGGATGCCGTGCAGACCGAAGTTCTTGCCGAGGCTGCGCAGCACGATGACGTTCGGCCGGATCATCGCCTCCTGCACGACGCTGGGTTCCTGCTCCGCGTCCGCGAACTCCAGGAACGACTCGTCGATGACGATGAGGTCCAGGTCGGCCATCGCGTCCATGAACTGCACGAGCGCGCGCTTGGGCAGGAAGCCGCCGTCGGGGTTGTTCGGGTTGCAGATGACGGCGACCCGGGTGCCCCGGGTCCGGATGAAGTCGGCGTACTGCGCGAGGTCCAGGGCGAAGCCGCTGGACTCCTGGAGCGGGAACATGTCGACCCGCTTGCCGGTCTCCATGGGCTGGTCGGTCCACCGGCCGAAGGTCGGGACCGGGACGGCGAGCGACTCACGGACCATCAGATGGTCGATCCAGGTGATCAGTTCGGTCGAGCCGTTGCCCATCGCCACAGCCTGCGGCGGGAGTTGGAGCAGGTTGCACAGTTCGGCCGTGATCGTGTCGGCGCTGCTCGGGTAGTACGTGATGATGTCCCGCAGCCGGGCGGCCATGGTGTCCATCATGGCCGGGGTGGGGAAGTACGGGTTGCAGGGGATGCAGAAGTCCACCGGGCCGACCTCCTCGCCGCCCTCGCGTGTCAGCGCCGCCATCGACGGGCTGTGCGCCACGCTGTTGCGGAACAACGAGGAGACGTTGTCGGCCATGGAACCTCCGTATGGGGCGGACCCGGCGGGGACGACCGGGCCCGTCGTCATGGGGTGGCCCGCGCGGGGGAGCGCGGACCGCTCTTACATACGGAGGGGTGCGCGAGGCCGTTCAACCGCAGAGGGACCGGTCGGAATTCGTGGTCCGGGCGTGAGGGTGCGGTGCGCGGACGGGCTGAACGGACGGGTGCCGGGTCAGACGCCGAACGAGTGGACCGTCGTCGTCCGGTACGTCTGCCCGGGCCGCAGCACCGTGGAGGGGAACGACGGCTGGTTGGGCGAGTCCGGGAAGTGCTGCGTCTCCAGGCAGAGCGCGTCGCCCTGACGGTAGGTGCGGCCGCCGGCGCCGACGAGGCTGCCGTCGAGGAAGTTGCCCGAGTAGAACTGCAGCCCCGGCTCGGTGGTCGCGATCGTCAGGGTGCGGCCGGAGGCGGGGTCGCGCAGGACGGCGGCGGGCTCGGGCCCGGCGGTGAGGCCCTTGTCGAGGACGTAGTTGTGGTCGACGCCCTTGCTGTGCAGGGACTGCTCGTGGGCGACCCGCAGGTCGCGGCCGACCGCCTTGGCGGTGCGGAAGTCGAACGGGGTGCCCGCGACGTCGGCCTGTTCGCCGGTGGGGATGAGCCCCGCGTCCACGGGCAGGTAACGGGAGGCGGCGATCTCCAGCTCGTGGTCGTGCACCGAGCCGCTGCCCTCGCCGGCGAGGTTCCAGTAGACGTGGCTGGTGAGGTTGACGACGGTGGCCCGGTCGGTGGTGGCCTCGTAGTCGATGCGCCAGTCGCCGCCCTCGGTGAGGGTGTACGTCACCCGCACCTGGAGAGTGCCCGGGTAGCCCATGTCGCCGTCGGGGCTCGTCAGACTCAGCCGCAGGCCGACGTCCGCCCCCTCGGTGAACGGCTCGACCTGCCACAGGCGCCGGTCGAAGCCCTCGGAGCCGCCGTGCAGGCTGTGGGCGCCGTCGTTGCGGGGCAGCTGGTGGCTCTCGCCGTCCAGGGTGAAGCGGCCCTCGGCGACGCGGTTGGCGAACCGGCCGATCAGCGCCCCGAAGTAGGGGCTGCCGGCCACGTAGTCCTCGACGGAGGCGAAGCCGAGGGAGACGTCGGCGTACCGGCCGTGCCGGTCGGGGATCTCCAGGGACTGGACGATCCCGCCGTAGTCGAGGACCCTCAGCCGCGTTCCGCCGTTCTCCAGCGACCAGCTGGAGACCTCGGCGCCGTCGGCCAGTGTGCCGAAGAACGTCTTCACCGCTGTTCCCGCCTTCCCCTCGTCGTTGCCGCGCCCGCCCGGAAACAGAGCGGGCCCCGCCTTCCGGCGGGGCCCGCTATCGGTTCAGGAACCGGACTTGCGCTTGTTCCAGACGTCGAACCCGACCGCGATCAGCAGGGCGAGGCCCTTGATGACCTGCTGCCAGTCGGTGCCGACGCTGAGCAGGTTCATGCCGTTGTTCAACACACCGAGGACGAGACCGCCGATGATCGCGCCGAGCACGGTGCCGACGCCGCCGCTCATGGACGCGCCGCCGATGAACGACGAGGCGATCGCCTCCAGTTCGAAGCTGAGGCCGGCCTTCGGCGAGGCCGCGTTCAGCCGGGCGGCGACCACCAGACCCGCCACGGCCGCGAGCACGCCCATGTTCAGGAAGACGAGGAAGGTGACCTTCTTGTCCTTGACGCCCGACAGCTTGGCCGCCGGCAGGTTGCCGCCGATGGCGTAGATGTGCCGGCCGAAGACGGCGTTGCGCATGATGTAGCCGTAACCGACCACCAGCGCGCCGAGGATGATCAGGATGATCGGCGCGCCCTTGTAGCTGGCGAGCAGCAGCGTGACCGTGAGGACCGCCGCGGCGATGGCGACGAGCTTGAGCAGGAACAGGTTCTTGGGCGCCACGTCGAGCGCGAACTCCTGCTGACGCTTGCGGTCCCGGACCTCCTGCAGCACCACGAAGGCCAGCAGGGCGAAGCCCAGCAGCAGGGTGAGGTTGTGGTAGTTGGTGTCCGGTCCGACCTCGGGCAGGAAGCCGTTGCCCATCTTCTGCAGGCCGTCGGGGAACGGGCCGAGGGTCTGCCCCTTCAGGAACATCTCCGTCAGACCGCGGAAGATCAGCATGCCCGCGAGGGTGACGATGAAGGAGGGTATGCCGAGATACGCGATCAGGAAGCCCTGCGCCGCGCCGGCGACCGCTCCGATCGCCAGGCACAGCACCAGCGCGATCGGCCACGCCACGCCGTGCTGCACGGTCAGCACGGCGGCGAACGCGCCCGTGAAGGCCGTCAGCGAGCCCACCGACAGGTCGATGTGGCCGGCGATGATCACCAGCATCATGCCGATCGCGAGGATCAGGATGTAACTGTTCTGCAGGACCAGGTTGGAGACGTTGCGCGGGAGCAGCAGGTCACCGCCGGTCCACACCTGGAACAGGACGACGAGCAGGCCGAGCGCGATCAGCATGCCGTACTGGCGCATGTTGCGCCGCAACCCGTCCACGATCAACTGCAGCAGCCCGCCGCCGGTGGCTGAGCCCCCGCCCTTACCGGGCGGCGCGGCCGCCGGGCTCTTG
Source organism: Streptomyces sp. NPDC058291 (assembly GCF_042880855.1). Lineage (NCBI taxonomy): Bacteria > Bacillati > Actinomycetota > Actinomycetes > Kitasatosporales > Streptomycetaceae > Streptomyces > Streptomyces sp. NPDC058291. Next base: position 7,434 of record NZ_JBHVYK010000002.1, on the reverse strand, counting down.
TCGGTCACGTCCGTGCTCATCGCGATACCTCTTTGTCCTTCGTCATCTGACGCATCAGCACTTCCTGCGTGGCCTCGGCCCGCGGGAACTCGCCCGTGAGCCGTCCGGCGGCCATCGTGTAGATGCGGTCGCACATGCCGAGCAGTTCGGGCAGCTCGGAGGAGATGAAGACGACCGCCTTGCCCTGGGCGGCCAACTGGTCGATGACCGTGTAGATCTCGAACTTGGCGCCGACGTCGATACCGCGCGTGGGCTCGTCCAGGATCAGCACGTCGGGACCCGCGAAGATCCACTTGCTGAGGACGACCTTCTGCTGGTTGCCGCCGGACAGCTTGCCCACCGGCTCGAAGACGGTCGGGGCCTTGATGTTCATGGACTTGCGGTAGCCCTCGGAGACCTGCCGCTCCTCGTGCTCGTCGACCACGCCCCGCTTGGCGACCTTCTTCAGGGCCGTCAGTGAGATGTTGCGGTTGATCGTGTCGATGAGGTTGAGGCCGTAGTGCTTGCGGTCCTCGGTGACGTAGGCGATCCCGTGCCCGATGGCCTCGGCGACCGTCCTGGTACGGATCTCCTTGCCGTCCTTGAGCACCGTGCCGCCCGCGTACCGGCCGTAGCTGCGTCCGAAGACGCTCATGGCCAGCTCGGTGCGGCCGGCGCCCATGAGGCCCGCGATGCCGACGATCTCCCCGCGGCGCACCTGGATCGACACGTCGTCGACGACCTTGCGCTGCTGGTCGATCGGGTGGTGGACGGTCCAGTCGCGGATCTGCAGGGCCGGAGCCGCGCCCTTCTCCGCCTCGTGCGGGGTGCGCTCGGGGAAGCGGTGGTCGAGGTCGCGGCCGACCATGCCGCTGATGATCCGGTCCTCGGTCGTCTCGGGCGACTTCACGTCGAGCGTCTCGATGGTGTGCCCGTCGCGGATGATCGTCACCGAGTCCGCGACCTTGCGGATCTCGTTGAGCTTGTGGGAGATGATGATCGAGGTGATGCCCTGATTCTTCAACTCCAGGATCAGATCCAGCAGTTTGCCGCTGTCCTCGTCGTTCAGCGCCGCCGTGGGCTCATCCAGGATGAGCAGTTTCACCTTCTTCGACAGCGCCTTCGCGATCTCCACGAGCTGCTGCTTGCCCACGCCGATGTCGGCGACGCGGGTCTCCGGGTGGTCGTCGAGACCGACCCGGCGCAGCAGTTCGCTGGCGTGCCGCAGGGTCTCCCGCCAGTCGATGAACCCGCCCTTGGCGTGTTCGTTGCCGAGGAAGATGTTCTCCGCCAGGGAGAGGTACGGCGACAGCGCCAGCTCCTGGTGGATGATCACAATGCCGTGCTGCTCGCTCGCCCGGATGTCCTTGAACTGGACGACCTCCCCCTCGAAGAGGACGTCGCCCCCGTAGGTGCCGTGCGGATGGACGCCGGAGAGCACCTTCATCAAGGTGGACTTTCCGGCGCCGTTCTCACCGCAGATGGCGTGGACCTCGCCCTGCCGGACGGTCAGTGTGACGTCCGACAGCGCTTTGACGCCGGGAAAGGTCTTGACGATCGAGCGCATTTCCAGGACGGGTCCCGCCATGGTCGTGCCTTCCAATCCGTAAGGTTCGACGCTTACTTGAGCTGGTCCGCCGTGTAGTAGCCGCCCTGGACGAGCTCCTTCTCGTAGTTCGCCTTGTCGACGCTCACCGGCTGGAGCAGGTAGGCGGGGACGACCTTGGTGCCGTTGTCGTACGACTTGGTGTCGTTGATCTCGGGCTTCTTGCCGTTGAGGGTGGCGTCGACCATGTCCGTGGCGACCTGGGCGAGCTTGCGCAGGTCCTTGTAGACGGTCATCGACTGCTGACCCGCGATGATCGACTTCACCGAGGCCAGTTCGGCGTCCTGACCGCTGATGACCGGCAGGGGCTTGGCGGCGGTGCCGTAGCCGTCCGACTTCAGCGCGGCGATGATGCCGATGGAGATGCCGTCGTAGGGCGAGAGCACCGCGTCGACCTTGCCGGTCTTGTAGGACGAGGTGAGGATGTCCTCCATGCGCTTCTGGGCGGTGGCACCGTCCCAGCGCAGCGTGGTGACCTGGGTCATCTTGGTCTGGCCGGACTTGACGACGAGCTTCTTGCTGTCGATGTACGGCTGGAGCACGCTCATCGCGCCGTTGAAGAAGTACTTGGTGTTGTTGTCGTCGTTGGAGCCGGCGAACAGCTCGATGTTGAAGGGACCCTTGCCGGACGCCAGGCCCAGCTTGTCCACGAGGTAGCCGGCCTGGAGCTTGCCGACCTTCTCGTTGTCGAAGGACGCGTAGTAGTCGACGTTCTTCGTGCCGAGGATCAGGCGGTCGTAGGAGATGACCGGGATCTTGGCGTCGGCGGCCTGCTGAAGGACGTTGTTCAGCGACTTGTTGTCGATGGCCGCGATGATCAGCGCCTTGACGCCCTGCGTGATCAGGTTCTCGATCTGCGAGACCTGCTGGTCGGGGTCGTCCTCGCCGAAGACCAGCTTGGTCTTGTAGCCCTTGGCCTTGAGGTCCTTCTCGACGTTGGCGCCGTCGGTGATCCAGCGCTCGGAGGACTTGGTCGGCATCGCGATGCCGACCGTCCCGCCCTTGGCGTCGCCCGACTCCGCCTTGCTGCCACCGTCCCCGGACTGCCCGCAGGCGGTCAGGGTCAGGGCGAGGGAAGCGGCTCCGGCTATGGCGGCGAGGGCGGCTCTGCGGTTACGCATGATCATCATCCTTGATGTGTGTGCAGTGGTCGGTCTCGCGCTGCGAAGGACTCCGGAGCGAGCGCCGGAAAGACCGAGAAGCGATGTGTGGGATTCTGCGCGCCTGTGTCGGCTTCTGTGAAGCGAGGTTTCCGGAACGTTATGACGCCATGTCGAACCTGTTCAGTTCGCCGGGCAGTCGCGAGCCGAGCGGGGCCATGTCGCCGTCGGCTCCGTGGCGCGCGAGCAGGTCGAGGGCGAGCCGCCCGCGGCGCACCCGCTCACGGGCGGTGGACAGCGCCAGATCCCGCAGGTGGTGGCCGTACGGGTAGATCCCCGGCGCCTTCGACAGGCCGAACTTGAGATAGAGCGGTGCGCCGCGCCGGATCAGCTCGGCGACTTCGTACATCCGGATATAGCCGCCCAGGTCGTCGGGGGCCTCGATGTACATGTCCATGGGAGCGCCCGACACCCGCCGGATCTCCGTGAGGTGATCGAGCGTCAGGTCGCTGGGCACGTTGACCGAGTCCGCGCCGAGACGCTCGTAGACCGCGTACGCCGCCGGGTTGACGGGACCGATGAGCGCCGACACCTTCAGCGTCGTGTCGGCCGGGATGATGCCGGCCGCGCGGGCGCGGTGCAGGGTCCACAGCACGCCCTCGTCGGCGACGAGCAGGCACTTGACGCCCAGCTCCGTGGCGCGCACCGCGTCTTCGACGCAGCCGGCGACGGCGTCGTGGCCGCGGGCCCGCAGTCCGCCGCCCCGGGAGTCGGTGCGGGTCGAGCCGCCGATGTCCCAGGTGCCGCGCGGCCCGGTGAACAGGCAGAGCTCGATGTCGCGTTCACCGGTGGCCTCGACCATCTCGGTGATCTCGGCGTCGGTCAGCATCCAGATGCCGCTGCCCTGACTGATCCGGTGGATCGGCACGTCCAGGCGCGAGGCCTCCTTCAGGATGACCGCCAGCGCTTCGGGGCCCTCGCACGAGGGGACCTCGGTGCGCCAGCGGCCGCCGCCCGGGAAGACATGGGGAGAGGCGTCGTGGGGATCGAGCGCGGGCGCGCCCAGGCCGAGAGCGGTGAGCGCCTGCTCACCGGGTCGGCGGGCTGCCGTGGTGGAAGCGTCGGTGGTCACATGCCGTCCTTCGTGTTCGATATGTCGGTCAGGGTTCGCGGCTCAGGTCATGACAGGGCTTGGGTGTACGCCGGCGCGGGGACCGTCAGGTGGGCCCCGCGCCGGCGTACGGCTTGCGGGGCCTACGGCCTGAGCAGCACCTTGCCCACCTTCGGGTCGCCGGACCCCACCAGCTCGATGGCCTCGGAGAACTCGGCCAGCGGAAGCTCGTGCGTGACCAGCGGCAGCGGATCCAGCAGTCCCGCGCCGAACACCCGCACGGTGTGCGACCAGGCGTCCGGCGGAGCGCCGAAGACGGTGTGCACCTCCAGCTGCCGGACGACCAGGTCCGTCGGGTCCAGCCCGGCGGCGCCCGGCGCCGGGATGCCCGTCAGGACCAGCCGGCCGCCGCGCCGGAGCAGGGACGCGGCGGTCTGCGCCGCGGAGGCGGACCCGGCGGTCTCGATGACGACGTCGAAGTCGTCGGGGAGCGGCTCGTCCCGGGTGCGGAAGTCGGTGGCCCCGAACCGCCGGGACAGACCCTCCCGGTCGTTGCGGGTGCCCACCACCAGCAGCTCGGCGGGCGAGCCCGCCTTCAGGAACTGCACGGCGAACATGCCCAGCGTCCCGGTGCCGACCACGGCCACCTTCTCCCCCGGCAGGGCGTGCGCCTTGATCGCAGCGGCCGCGATGCAGGCGGCGGGCTCCAGCAGGGCGGCGGCGGTGAGGTCGGCGTCGTCCGCGAGGGCGTGCAGCAGCCGGGCCGGGAGGGTGAGGGTGGCGGCCATGGCCCCCGGCTGGGTGAAGCCCGTCTCCTCGTACCCGTCCGTGCACAGCGTCGTCTCGCCCGCGTGGCAGCGGTCGCACACCTGGCAGTTGCGGAAGCCCTCGCCCACGACCTTGCGGCCGACGAGCGACGCGGGGACCCCGGCGCCGACCGCCTCGACCGTCCCGGACCACTCGTGGCCGGGCGTCAGCGGGTAACGGACGTATCCCTCGGGCCGGTTGCCCTGGTACACCTCGCGGTCGCTGCCGCAGATGCCGGTGGCGTGGACGCGCACCAGCGCCTCGCCGGCCTCCGGCTGCCGCGGCTCGTGCGGGACGAGCCGGTGCTCGCCCGGCCCGTCGACGACGACAGCGGTGCTCACTTGCTGCCCTTCGGCTTACGCTGCTCCCAGCCCTCGGCCCACAGGTCGAAACGGGCCTGCTGCTGCGGGAACTCGGCGGCGGCGTCCACGTCCAGCTCGACGCCGAGGCCGGGCTTGTCGGAGAGGTGGAAGTAGCCGTCGATCACCTCGGGCGCGCCCTTGACGACCTTCTTGATCTCCGCGTCGGCGAAGTCGTTGAAGTGTTCCAGGATCTTGAAGTTCGGGGCGGTGAACCCGACCTGCAGGGAAGCGGCGGTGAGGACCGGGCCGCCGACGTTGTGCGGAGCCACGAGCATGTAGTGGGTCTCGGCGGTCGCGGCCAGCTTGCGCGTCTCCCAGATGCCGCCGATGTGACCGACGTCCGGCTGGATGATGTCGACGGCCTGGCTCTCGAAGAGCTCGCGGAACTCGATGCGGTCGTGGATGCGCTCACCGGTGGCGACGGGGATGTCGACCTTGGCGGCGACCTTCTCCAGAGCCTTCAGGTTCTCCGGCGGGCACGGCTCCTCCAGCCACGCGGGCTTGAAGGGCGCCAGCTCGTTGGCCAGTCGCACGGCGGTGGCGGGCGAGAAGCGGCCGTGCATCTCCAGCATCAGCTCGGCGTCCGGCCCGATGGCGTCGCGCACGGCCTCGATGAGGGAGACGGCGTACAGGGACTGCTGGTGGTCGAGCTCGAAGTGCCCGGTGCCGAAGGGGTCGATCTTGAGCGCCTTGTAGCCGCGCTCCATGACGCCCTTGGCGGCCTTGTGGTAGGCCTCCGGAGTCCGCTCGGTGGTGTACCACCCGTTGGCGTAGGCCTTGACCTTGTCGGTGACCTTGCCGCCGAGGAGCTGCCAGACCGGCACCCCGAGGGCCTTGCCCTTGATGTCCCAGCAGGCCATCTCGACGACGGCGATGCCCGACATCACGATCTCGCCGGCGCGGCCGTAGTCGCCGTACTTCATCCGGCGGGCGAGGTCCTCGACAGCGAACGGGTCGGACCCGAGAATGTGGTTGGCCTCCGCCTCCTTCAGGTACCCGAGCAGCGCGTCGGTGTGGCCCAGCATGCGGGTCTCTCCGACACCCGTGATGCCCTCGTCGGTGTGCACCAGGACATAGGTCAGGTTCCGCCACGGCGTCCCGACGACGTGCGTGCTGATTCCGGTGATGCGCACGGAAATTACCCTTCGGCTGTTCGAGATTTCGTCACACGTTCGAAATGCTGACCAGACAGTAAAGACGGCGCGAGCGGAGTGTCAATGGGTCGAACAGGTAACGGTTTCGACAGGTTCGCCGACCCTTTCGACCTTTGGGGCGTCGCCGTGTGGGGCAGGTCACCCGATCCGACGCGCCGTATGGCCGGTTTCCCACACAACTTTCACAGCCGCACCCGCGAACGCGGCTGTCCTGGAACTTAGTCTCTCCGCGTCATGGACTACTGCCACCCGTGCCGACGGCACCTCAACGGCGCCCTCGCTTGCCCGGGGTGCGGCGCACCCGCCGAACAGCTACGCGCGTATCCGCAGAGCGCGTACGCCCCGGAGCCGCAGCCGCAGCCGTACGAGCCCGAACCGTACGGGTCCGAACCGTACGGGCGGTCCGAACCCTACGAGCGCGAACCGTACGCGCCCGGGCTGCCCGGCGCGGTGGCCGACGAGCGCGACGCGCGCGCGGCCGACGCGGTGGCCGACGAGCACGGCGGGGCCGACAGCGGAACCGCGGCCGAGGCCGAGGCCGAGGACGGCGAGCCGCAGGGGCGGGCAAAGCGCCGCCGTGAGCAGGGCCGCGGCGGCCGGCCGGCTCCCGGCGGGACGCCGGTCGCACCGGACGCGAGCCGGCGTGACCGCAAGGCCTCCGCCCACCGCCGACGCCGTAAGCGCGTGGTGCTGATCGGCGTCGGCTTCGCCCTGGCGGCGGGCGGCCTGAGCCTGGCCGAACTCGGCGTGGACGCACCGGGGTTCTCCTCGCCGGCCGACCCGGCGGCGGCCGGGGGAGAGTCGTCCGAGCTCGACGGTTCGACGTCGGAGCCGAGCGCGTCCGCGCGACCCCTGGACGACAGGACGGGCGCCGGCCGGGGCGAGGCCTCGCCCTCCCCGGACGCCTCAGCGTCCCCGTCGGCATCGGCGTCGGCGTCGGCGTCCGCGGAGGCCGGGACGGCCAGTCCCTCCGCCGGTGGTCAGGCCCAGTCGGGGGCCCTGCCCGGCTCCTCCGGGGCGACCTCCTCGGCGTCGGCCCCGGCGGACCCGTCCGGCGCCGACGCCACCCCGAGTCCCGGCCCGACGGCCTCGGGCCCCTCCGCGCAGCCGTCGCCGTCGCAGACCTGCACGCGTTTCCTGTGGTGGTGCTCATAGGGCCGGTCCGGCCCTCGCCCGCCGGGACGCCGCCTCCCCTGCCGACCCGCCGCCACGCGGAGAACCCCTCCCGCAAGCCGCCGGGCGTGAGGTCGGCCCGGGTGACCGGGTTCGCGTGCCGCGTGCCGCCTGCCGTCGGCCGCGTGCCGCCTGCCGCGTG